>JBGOZX010000060.1:0-23533 GCA_041480425.1 Bacteroidia bacterium | reverse complement strand
CTTCGGTGCAAAAGTCATATATACCCCTACCCTTCGACCGGTTTATAAAAAGCATATCCCTGTTTTTGTAAAGAATTCATTCAATCCCAAAGCAAAGGGAACTCTTATCAGCGATAAAACTTCTAATGGCAGCAGGAGTCCTATTAAAGGAATCTCATCCATTGACCATATAGACCTTATCACTCTACAGGGAACCGCAATGGTTGGGGTAACCGGAACCTCTATGAGACTTTTCGGAGCTTTAGCGAAACGCAATATTAATATTGTTCTGATAACCCAGGCTTCCTCAGAGTACTCGATAACTTTTGCAATTAATCCGCCCGACACAAAACAGGCAGCAGAAGCAATTAATCAGGAATTTAGCAGAGAGATCACCTTCAGCAAGGAGCTTAAAGTTTTGATTGAAAAAGATTTGTCGATAATTGCCATTGTAGGTGAAAGGATGAAAAACACACCCGGAATATCAGCGACTCTCTTCAGATCATTAGGCAAAAACGGTATAAATGTGATTGCCACAGCCCAGGGTTCATCTGAACTTAACATCTCAGTAGTAATAAATAATGAAAACCTGAAAAAGGCACTAAATGTGATCCATGACGGGTTTTTTCTTTCCAGGTATAAGGAGATGCACCTGTTTATTGCAGGTACCGGATTTGTGGGATCCAGTCTAATGAAACAGTTAGAAAAACAGCATGATATTCTTCTGAAAGAACATAACCTGAAAATTAATCTTACCGGAGTCACAAATTCAAGAAAGATGCTTGTTGGAAACAAAGCTATACCACTTGAGAGTTACCACGAGAAATTAAACTCGCTTGGTGAAAAAAGCGATATAGGAAAATTCATTAACCTGATGACAAAACTCAATCTCCGGAATTCAGTATTCATCGATTGCACTGCAAATGCAAAAGTTGCATCGACATACAGAGAAATTTTAAAACAATATGTTTCGGTTGTAACAGCAAATAAGATCGCATGTTCCTCGGAATATGATTATTACCAACAGCTTAAGACAATGGCAGGAGAAAAAGGAGTACGGTTTATGTACGAGACTACCGTTGGTGCCGGCCTGCCAATTATCAAAACAATAAGTGACCTTGTTGTAAGTGGCGACAGGATTCTGAAAATTGAAGCTGTTCTCTCCGGTACATTGAATTTTATTTTTAATACAATTAGTCCTGAAGTGCCGTTAAGTTCAGCAATCAGATTGGCAAAGGAAAAAGGTATTTCAGAACCTGATCCAAGAATAGATCTCAGTGGAACTGATGTTGTCAGAAAGATCCTTATATTATCAAGGGAAGCTGGATATCAACTTGAAAAAGAGGATATCCTTGTAAAGAAATTTCTGCCTGACGACTGTTTTGAAGGGAACCTTGATAATTTTTTTATTAAGGTCAGGGAGCACGATGCTGAGTTTGAGAAAAGTAGAAAGGAATTGGTGAAGCATAACAAAAAATGGAGATTTTTTGCTTCAATGGATCAGGGCAAAGCAAAGGTTGAACTTATAACAGTTGACTCATCCCATCCTACATTTGATCTTGAAGGAAGCAATAACATTGTTCTCATAACTACCAATCGTTACCGTGAACTGCCAATGGTAATCAAAGGTTACGGGGCAGGAGCTGATGTAACGGCAGCCGGTGTTTTTGCTGACTTGATGAGGGTGGTTAACGTTTAATCAAATACAAAAGATTGATTACCGGAAATTTATATTATTCAACAAACTTAAAAGCGCCCGGGGTCTCATTCAAAGAAGCGCTTCTGAAAGGGCTTGCCCCTGACGGCGGATTGTACCTGCCTCAAAATATTCAAAAGATACCTGCAGATGAACTTGAGGCCCTTTCCACAAAAAATTATCCCGGAGTCGCATTCGAACTTCTGAGTAGAATTTTAGGCAGTGAAATTGACAGAAATGATCTGCTCAAAATTTGCAATGACGTATATAATTTCAGTATTCCGATCGAAAAAGTTTATGGCAGTAATTATGTAATGCGCCTAGACCAGGGGCCAACCGCTTCATTTAAAGACTTTGCTGCACTTTTGATGGGCAGGCTTATGCAATATTTTCTTAATATTGACAATAAGCATATTACAGTACTAACCGCAACATCAGGAGATACCGGAAGTGCAGTAGCAAACGCATTCTATGGTCTTGAAAACATCAGGGCCATAATCCTGTTCCCATCGGGGGAGGTGACAGAAATGCAAAGGAAGCAGATGACAACTCTGAAAAACAACATACAGGTTTTTGCAGTTAATGGGAAATTTGATGATTGTCAAAATCTGGTAAAGAAAGCATTTATGGATCCTTCATTATCCCGTGTCAGGCTTTCATCGGCGAACTCAATAAATATCGGGAGGCTTCTTCCACAGTCAGTTTATTATTTCTGGGCGTGGTCACAACTTTCCGGGAACGCTGATGATCAGGTTATTTTCAGTGTACCTTCCGGCAATTTTGGCAATCTGACAGGTGGTCTGATTGCACGCGAGATGGGACTTCCTGTTAAATGTTTTGTAATCTCAACCAATGAAAATGATGAGTTTCCCGTCTATTTAAAAACAGGTAAATATAAGACAATCGTACCTTCAAAAAATTGTATATCCAGCGCAATGAATGTAGGACATCCGAGTAATATGGCGCGAATAGTTTCTTTATATGGTGGGAAAATGGATGAATCCGGTACTATTACCCTGGCACCCGATTTGGAAAGGATGCGTAATGACCTTTTTGCAGTTAGTATCACTGATAATAAAACAAGGGAAACAATTGCAAACTGTTACAGGCAATTTAAACTACTTCTTGAGCCTCATGGGGCCGTTGCCTGGCAGGGATTGCAAGAATATTTAAGACATAATCCAGGCGGTGATAAGAAAGATCTGATCTGCATATCTCTGGAAACAGCTCACCCTTCTAAATTTGCGGAAGTGATTGATCAGATCTTAAAGTTTAAGCCGTCACTTCCTGATTCACTTGGTAAAATTGCAGTTAAAAAAGAAGAATATATATCTTTAGATAATAATTATGAAGTTTTTAGAAATTTTATCCTTAAAAATTATTAATTTAATATAGTTTTAAAAATGTATATAATTTGTAGCGATCTGGAAGGGGTACTTGTTCCTGAAGTATGGATAAATGTTGCAAGATGGACCGGAATTGATGAATTAAAGCTGACCACCCGTGATATAAGTGACTATAATGCTCTTATGACAAGGAGGCTGGAAATCCTGCGGCAACATGGGATCACGATTAGCGATATACAGAAAGTTATCTCTCTTCTTGAGCTTATGCCAGGTGCGATGGATTTTATCAATTGGCTGCACAAACGAGCCCAACTGATAGTTGTTTCGGATACGTTCAGGGAATTTGCCGATCCACTTCTTGAAAAAATGGGTTGGCCGGTACTGTTCTGCCATCACCTTACTATTGACAAGGATGGCAACATAACAAATTTTAATTTACGCCAGCCTGAAGCCAAAAGGAAGGTAGTTGAAGCACTGCAAAACCTTAATTATAAGGTAATTGCCATAGGTGATTCATATAATGATGTATTAATGCTACGTCAGGCTGAATTTGGGATATTGTACAAACCACCACAGAATGTTATTAATGATCACAGCGATCTGAAGGTGGTAAATTCGTACAGCCAATTAAAACATTTCATTGCAGATCTCATTGATAGGTAACTTAAATACAATACCCATATGAAATTACCGCCTTCCTCTAAAAACTGGCTTACAATAATTGGTTCCATCATTGCTGTCATTAACTTTTTACTTATTATTCTGCTGTTTATTATTTCTACCATTTTTGACAAAGCGAGTACATACCTTGGATTGTTCATTTATATAATTCTGCCCGGATTCCTTTTACTCGGATTAATATTTATACCGGTTGGAATGTATTTCAAAAGGAAAAGTCTCCACAGAAGTAAATCAGTTGATTTTACACCACTCCCCGTTATTGACTTGAATAACAGGAAGCAAAGAATGGTTTTTATTGTCTTCACAATCGCAACAATTGTTTTTCTTTTTCTTACAACATATGGAAGCTTTGAAGCTTATCATTTAACTGAATCGGTTGAGTTCTGCGGTACATTATGTCATAAAGTAATGGAGCCTGAATATACGGCTTACCAGAATTCGCCTCATGCAAATGTTACCTGTGTTGAATGTCATGTTGGTTCAGGTGCGTCGTGGTATGTGAAATCAAAATTATCAGGACTCCATCAGGTATATGCTGTACTTTCTAAAACTTATCCTACCCCGATTGAAACACCTCTCCATGATTTGCGTCCCGCCAGGGAAACATGCGAAAAATGTCACTGGCCGGAAAAATTTTATGCACGTTCACTCCAGACAAATAAATATTTTCTTACTGATTCTTTAAACTCTGAATGGGACATCATGCTTCAGATGAAAACCGGACCGGAATATATGGGCCTTGGTTTCAGGGAGGGAATTCACTGGCATATTAATCCTGCGGTGAACATTGAATATATTTCAGATAATGACAAACGGGAAAACATAACATATGTAAAGTACACAAATAAAACTACAGGTGAGATTACTGTCTACAGAAATCCTGATAATCCAATCTCAGATAGTCTGGTTTCTTTACAATCATTTCGAACCATGGATTGTATTGATTGTCATAACCGGCCTTCCCATAACTATAATTCGCCACCGGTATATTTCGATAAAGCATTGCTTACAGGAGCAATTTCAAAAGAGATCCCTTTTGTTAAGAAGCTTTCGATGGGACTTTTAAGACAGACATTCAGAGACAAGGATACCGCATTGATGATGATCAGGGATAGTATTATAAATTTTTACAAATCAGGTTACAATGATTTTTTCCTTTCTAAGAATGACTTGATAAATAACTCTGTTAGTTTTATTCAGAACGCATTCATTCAGAACACCTTCCCTAAGATGAAGGTGACTTTTGATATCTATCCGGAACATATTGGTCACCTTGAATCTGAGGGTTGTTTCAGATGTCATAATGATGCTTTTAAATCAGAAAACGGACGTACAATAACCAGAGATTGTAATCTCTGCCATACTATCGTCGGTCAGGGAAAACCTGGAATGATGCAGCTCACGAACGTCAGAGAAACTCTTGAATTTCAACACCCTGTTGATATCGGCACAGCATGGAAAGAAGCCAACTGTTCAGAATGTCACAGGTATTTATATTAAGTGGAAATGGGAAATAGTGTCACACCATTAAAATAAAAAAAATATGATTTCCATCAGCTTTAAGAACAGATTAGTCCCGGCCATTCTGGCTTTGCTCAGAATAATAATTGGCTGGCATTTTCTTTATGAGGGGTTAGTAAAAATAATTAACCCTGCCTGGACAGCAAAACCTTTTCTTGAAGGTTCGCGCTGGATCTTTGGTGACCTTTTCCGCTGGATGGCTTCCGGTGACGTCGGAATGAGGATTATTGATACGGCCAATGAATATGGTCTTGCACTTATAGGACTGGCCCTGATTCTGGGAATTTTTACCCGGATTGCCTCATGGTGCGGAGTTTTAATGTTACTCACGTACTATCTGGCATATCCTCCTTTTGGCGGATATAGTTATGGTTTTATGGCTGAAGGTAACTACCTTATAGTAAATAAGAACCTTATTGAGCTCTTTGCTATGATAACGCTGGCCCTGACTGAATCGGGTCAGTTTTTCGGATTAGATATGTTACGGAAAAAGAAAAGAATTGTTTCACAGGAAAAATCAGATCCGCAGGAAGAATCTGACACTCAGGAAAGTAATTCCCGACGGGAATTGCTCAAAGGACTTGCAGGAATACCTTTCCTGGCGGTATTTGCAGGAGCATTTTTTAAGAATCTATCAGAATCAGGTCCGGATGCAATATCCGGTGCCACGATAAAAGTTGATTATAAGCAAATAAAAGATCTCAAAGGGAAATTACCTGTAGGGAAACTTGGCAACCTCACTGTAAGCAGGATGATAATGGGATGCAACCTGATCGGAGGCTGGGCACATGCGCGTGATCTTATTTATGCCAATACTCTTTTCAAAGCTTACAATAATGAAAGAAAAATAATTGAGACCCTTTACCTGGCAGAGCAGGCAGGAATAAATACAACCTTTATGGTGACTCCATTTTATCCGGCTCTTAATAAATACAAGAATATATATAATGGTAAGATGCAATCGATTTGTCAGGCGATGTTGCCTGATAAAGATTTTTTCTCCGATATTAATCTGGCCATAAATAGCGGAGCAACTGCTATTTATATACAGGGAGGAGAAGGCGACAGATACATTGATGCAGGTAAATCCGATATGATTTATAAAGCAATTGATTTTATAAAAAAACAAGGCTTCCTAGCCGGTGTGGGAGCACATTCTTTAGAGACAATAAAGGCATGCGAAAGAGAAGGGGTCCCTGCTGATTTCTATGTAAAAACTTTCCATCACGATAAATATTGGTCTGCACACCCCGAAGAGAATCGTGAAGAATACAGTATAATTCGCGACAGTTCTTCTGATCACAACAGGTATCATGATAACATGTGGGATCTGTTTCCTTCACGTACAATAGAGTTTATGAAAGGTGTGAACAAACCATGGCTGGCTTTTAAGGTATTGGCTGCCGGAGCTATAGAACCAAAGGACGGATTCCGCTTTGCATTTGAAAACGGTGCTGATTTTATATGTGTCGGGATGTTTGATTTTCAGGTAGTAGATGATGTGAACACCGCAAGTGAGGTATTGGCAAGCCTTGGAAAAAGGGAAAGAGGCTGGTACTCATAGAAAAAGGGCTGATTAGTTAAACAGCCCCATTATTGACAAATAATTTTAATTCTTTTATCTGAGAATTTCAGAAGTGTATTTATCTGCAATATCTGTCTGATCTTTAGCAAGACCTGAGATAATTACAATCTTGTCATTTTTCCAGGCAAGGAATATCGTTCCGTTATAACCGTCAGTCAACACATATTTACCTCCTCCGGAATCTACCGGATCAATTCCGGTTGAAGCAAGGTAAGTTTCAACAGTCTTCCGGCCATCGTCAGGGGAATTGCCCAGCATTATAAAAATTGAAAAATTATCCGGCCCGACTTCATAAGACGCTTTAAATGCTTTATTTAAAAAGCTGTGTCCCAATACACTCTCGTTAATAAAAGTCTCTTCATTTAACTTTTTTCCTTCTGCCGGAAATTGTGAAAGGATAGCCGGCATTTCGGAATCCCCCACAAGCATCCCGGCTACTTGAAGAGCTAATGCTTCTGTTGCCTGCAGCGTTTTTGCTTTTTTAGAATAGGTTTTTATTTTGACATAGTAATTTCCTTTAAAGAAATTAATAGCTCCGTCTACAATATATCCCTGGGCTCCAAGTTTCATGAACCCGAAAGATGGGGAGCGTTCAGTAGAGTAGATACCAAAAGCCATAGTATTATCACTGTGCCTGTATATTTCAAGCTTAATAACATTTTTTCCTTTTTTATACTCTGCAACATGCAGGTCAATAAATCCATAGGCAAGGTATGTATCGGCTGCTCCGTTAATGAAATCCCACAGGTTTTCCGGCACGTATACAGGGTACCTGGTTTGTCTCTTATAACCTGCCAGATCAGGAAAAACTATTTCCTGAGCAAGAGAAACCATTGAAATAAAACTAATTACGCAAAAAAGAAAAATTTTATTCTTCATAGTTTTAAGTTTGATACGTTATGAAGATTTTTAAATCAGGAAATCAACAGGAACATTTACCAGTCTTGAAACATCTGAAATTTTTTCCTTGACATTAAAGTTCCTGGAACATTTCACACTGCAGGAGCCGTTACAATTTTTACATGGATCATCACTTGTTCCAAGTTCGCCGAGAAGTGAGAATGCCTGTAATGGATTAGAATAGCCATAGGCATACATGAATGCTCGCATCAGGTCAGGTATCGGGAGGTTCATCCGACAGGCAGGAATACATTCTTTACAACCTGAACAGAAAAGACCCGGCTCAGCGCTTGCAATCAGAATATCTTTTTTCTCCAGATCAGTAAGAGTTGTATCAGCGAGGATTTTCACATTTAGATCAAGCTGATCAAAGGCGGTCATACCGAGGATTGCGGTATTAATATCGGGATTAGACAAAGCCCACTTAATAGCAGCTGTTGTATTCATTGGTTTTGTTCTTTCCCTGTCTAAAAATCCTCCCCCAGCCATGGTCTTCATAGCAACAATACCTATCCCTGCTCCTGCTGCTTTTCTGACAGCAGCATCCAGTTCTTTTCTGTAGGCCTGTTGAAAATTGTAAGCTGTCAGGATAACATCCCAATCTCCGGTTGAGGCTGCTGCATCAATTACAACCGGTTCATTTCTGTGCGTTGAGAAACCCATAAACCTGACTTTGCCATCCTTCTTTAGTTTCTTGACAGCATTAACAATAGGCTTATATTCAAGTAGTTCTGGATTGCTAATATCATGGATATAAAGAATATCAATATAATCCATTTTAAGTCTGGAAAGACTTGTTTCGAATTTCGCAAAAAACTCCTCCGGTGTGGTTTGAGATGATGGTCTTCCTTCCCTGTCAATACCGGTTGGTTTCACCTTTGTGGCAAGGATGAAAGAGTTTCTCGGGTAATCTTTTAAAAGATTGCCAAGCATTGTTTCATTGTTACCATTCTGGTATCCGTTAGCAGTATCAAAAAGTGTTATTCCTTTTTCATATGCTGCCTTACACAGATTAGGGTTATCGGCTCTCATTACGCCAAAGCTTATTACAGGAACCTTCAGTCCTGTTTTACCCAGAGTTCTGTAAATAATATTTTTTTCCTGCATTGAGGAAGCTGCTGATACAATGGCTGGTGACAAAGCAATACCAGCTACTCCTGTTATTCCTGTCCTGAGGAAACCTCTTCTGCTCAATCGTTTCATTATATAATAATTTATTTTAATGGTATGATGAACCCCGAAGGGCTCGCCGACTTCGTCGGACGTAACCGACTATGTCGGCCGAAGTCCGAAGGTAAACCCACATGTAGCTGATTATTATAACATTGTGTTTAGCTTCGCTGAGCTCGCAAGCTCGGTTGTGCTTTCAAATACATGTTGGTTTCATAGATTTTGATTTAGTTTAATTTTCTTATCCTCACAGTAATATCAGTATCTTTTAATAATCTAATAATTTCATCTGTATTTGTTTCTCCAAAATGATACGGATATAATATCTTTGGTTTAAACGATCTGGCCGCATCAGCAACCATTGCCGGAGTCATAGTGTAGGGAATGTTCATTGGCAGAAATGCAACATCAATATCCTTCAAAGCTTTCATTTCGGGTGTATTTTCCGTATCACCGGCAATATAAAACCTTTTATCTCCGATAGTAAGAATATACCCGTTTCCAACGCCTTTCGGATGAAATGGTTGCCCCTTGGCACGCTCATTAACGATGTTATAAGCTGGTACTGCTTCAACGGTAATGTTTTTCACAACTCTTACATTCCCCGGCTTCATAACCTGAGCCCATGCTACCTTTGATGCAGAGTTCCCGTTACAAAACAGGACAGTTTCCTGCTTCCGGAGATTGCCGATAAGTTCTGTGTCGAGATGATCGTAATGTTCATGGGTGACCAGAATAAGATCAGCTTTCGGAAGGTTATCATATTTTCCTGAGCTTTTGACAGGATCGATATGAATAACAAAATCGTTTACCTTAAACATTAGTGAGCCATGTCCTATAAAAGACATCTCTACAACACCTGCCGATGTGGTGATATTATCAGTAACCGGCAAATCCTGGGAAAAAACCGGAATAGTCATTGCAATAATTATTAAGATTAAAATACCTCTTTTTTTATTAACCAAATGATATCTGATCATATTCACAAAAATTTAAGTTTCACAATATACAAATATTTGTTTTATTTTATAAAATGGTAAAAAGGGTTTTAATTGTTAATAATACTTAATGCAATTGGGCCTTAAATACAAATTTAGAACAAAAATCTGCAAATTTCTCATTATCAATCATTATGGCTGTTAGCCTGAGGCTGTTCAACATTCTTAATAAAAGTGTTTTAACCTAAATTATTCTTTAATCATCATTTCTGGTATTAATTTTGTTAGTAACATTCCTGTTAGATGTTAAATTTTTAAATAACTTTCCGGCAGAATTTAGGTTATAGCGTTAATTAATTAACATTGATGCCTTTAGGGAACAATAAACAGGTTAAAATATTAGTTGTTTTACTGCTTTTTTCAGTATCAGCCGTTGGACAGGCAGGAAAAAGTTTCAAGTACCATTTTGACGGGGATTTGCAGAAGAGTGATGTCATTACCGGAGATCAGTCAATTATCATAAATTATTTATTACCAGAGCTTAACATTGAAACCATTACAAACGATCGCGGATCGTTTTACCGGGTTTCCATACCAGGCCACTCTTCCACTGCCGATCCGGGAAAACCTGAACTCCCTGTATTAAACCGTTTGATCACTATTCCGGAGGGATATACATATAAAATAAAAATTTCGGATGTCAGATCATCGAAAATAACTCCGTCGAAAAAGGACCTTAAAGGAATTTTGTTTCCCTCCCAGGAAGGAGTAACAAAGCAGGAACAGAAACAAAAGCCTGAATTTGTTATTGACCGGAAATTATATGCAACACGTGGAGTTATTATTTCAGATACGGTGAGGATCGAACCCCTGGGAAAAGTCCGGACCAGACAACTTTCCAACCTTGTCATTTCGCCTGTCAGATATAATCCCCGCTCGAACAATCTGGAAGTAATTACATCTATGAAGATTGAGATCTCATTTTCTCAGGGTGGAATCAATACATCAAAATCCTTATTCCCGGAATCTGCTCTTTTTAATGAAACGCTAAGCAAAGGAGTCCTTAACTACTATCCGAAGGATGTGATAACTGGATATTCTGATCAACCGGTAGAAATGATAATACTCACCGATACTGCCTTCAAAAAACATCTTGAACCTCTTATCAGGTGGAAAACACAGAAAGGATATAAGCTTGATGTACTTTATAAAGGGAAAGGCTTCGCAGGTGATTCCTATACTGAAATCAAGGAAACACTGGCCAAGATTTATAAAACTGCATCTGAAAAGGGACCTGCACCAGAATATCTTCTGATTATAGGAGATGTAAACAAAGTACCATTTTACGGTTCTGGTTGGGTAACCGATATGTATTATGGTGAATTTGACGGAAATGGTGACTATATTCCTGACATGTATATCGGCAGAATACCGGCAACTGATACGACCGATGTAAAGTCTATTGTACAGAAAATAGTCCAGTATGAAAAATTTGAAGTTGCCGATACAAATAAGTTTTATTCCAGTACACTTGCTACAGAAGGCAAAGATGAGCCTTATGCGAATTATATGAATGGCCAGGTCCGTTATGCAATTTCAAACTATCTGAAACCTGAGAATAAAATAATAAATAATTATCACTTTTTCTATCCTGAAGGGTTCACAAAAAAGGATTCTGTAATGAAGCTCATTAAAAACGGTTTATCCTTTATTAATTATACAGGTCACGGTTCAGCTGCAGGCTGGTTGCATCTTGATATAAAAGCGCCGGATGTTTCAAATTTCAACAATAAGAACATGTATCCGTTTGTGATAAGTAACGCCTGCAGAACAGCACAATTTGATGATACCGCCTCTCTTGGTAATAAAATGGTGGTAGCTTCTCAGGAAGGTGCTATCGGATTTATCGGATGTACTAACGACTCCTACTGGGATGAAGATTTTTACTGGGCAGTTGGTGCAGGTACCCCTAATTCTGATCCTAAGTATCTTGAAACCGGACTGGGAGCCTATGACAGGTTGTTTCATACTCACGGTGAGTCACCATCAGATTGGTTTATAACGATGGGGCAGGTAAATTATGCAGGGAATCTTGCTGTAAGTACCTCCTCCTCCGGAAGAAAAAAGTATTACTGGGAGACATATGCCCTGCTTGGCGATCCAAGTATTATTCCTATAATAGGGAAACCTGAATCCTTCAACATAGCTTTACCTGATACCCTGCCAAACGGCATCAAATCACTTTCATTTACTATTGATCCGTTTGCCTATATGGCTGTTTCACATTTTGATACACTCTGGGATGCATCTTTTGCAAGTCCCTCAGGTTCTGTAGTTCTTGACCTTCCGGGATTATCAAATGATTCATGCCTGGTAGTAATTACAGGTCAGAATAAAATCCCCCTGATTAAGACAATTTACTTTTCAAATGTTACTAAAGAGTTTATTAATCTTTCCGGATCAGACTTAAATGACAGTTCAGGAAATAATAATCGTAAAGCTGATTTTGGAGAGACATTATTTCTGAATTTAAAGATTAGTAACCTTGGGCAGGCAAATGCCACTAATTTATCTGCCAGTATCTCATCAACTTCCAAGTGGGTGACAATCAACAATAATTTTGTTTCAATAGGAACACTGCCAGGAAGATCAGAAATTATACTTGATAACGATATGGGAATAACCATTGCTGATAATGTTCCTGACCTTGGGATAATAACAATTAACCTGATTTTAAAAGATAATAAAACAGAAAAAAAATATACGATTGATATTTGTGTCCATGCTCCCCGACTTGAAATAATAAACTGCATTATAGATGATTCGGTAGTTGGAAATCATAATTTTATTGCAGATCCGGGAGAAACATTTAATCTTCTTTTTCAGGTCAGGAATCTTGGTAGCAGCAATACTTCAGGACAATTTATTATATCCAGTAAAGAGAACGAACTGTCAATTCTTGATCCGAGTGTCAAATCAGGGGTACTTCAGTTTGGAGAAATCACAAATATCCCGATAACAGTAAAACTATCAGAATCTGCTATTTACGGAGATTTTATTACACTATTATCAACACTTGATTGCAATCCATATATTGTAAATAAAGACTTTTCATTCAGAGTTGGCAGAATCAGGGAAAACTTTGAATCATCTTCTTTCAGAGTATTTCCATGGATTAACATAAGTTTAAAACCATGGACCATAACCGGATCAAATGCTGTTGAGGGCAGTTTATCAGCCCGGTCAGGAGCCATAACACATAATGGAACTTCGGCATTATTCATAAGAACTGTTTTCCCAAAAGCTGATTCATTAAAATTCTTCTACAAAGTATCCTCAGAACTTAATTATGATTACCTGGAATTCAAATTAAATGATACGGAAGTATTCCGGAAATCAGGAGAGACCACATGGGAAAAAAGGACCGTCGCTGTTCCTGCTGGTTTAAACAAGATGGAATGGATTTATAAGAAAGATAACTCCGTCTCCCAGGGAGCTGATGGTGCCTGGCTCGACCTGATTGACTTTTCAGTCTCAAGTCCGGTCACGTATATTCAGAAGGATATTGAAGTTGCAAGAATTGTCTCCCCCCTGCAAAAAGAAGTTTACGGTCAGGAACCGGTCACCGTCACGGTATTAAATGTCGGAAGAGATACTTTGAATGGATTTTACCTTGCTTATACTATTAATGATCACTTCCCGGTAAAACAGTATTTCAATACAAAACTTTACCCTTACAAGGATTCAGTTACTGTTACATTCGATAGAAGAGCTGATCTTGATCTGAACGGAATTTACAACATTACCACTTATGGGTATGATAATAATGACGATTACCTGTTGAATGATACTTTAATGATCAGTGTTGAAAATACCGAGATTGAGGAATCAATAAATATCTTCCCCAATCCTTTTTCAGACAAGTTGAATATTGTTATAAATTCCAAATCTGATGATAAGGTTCATATTACCCTTACTGATGTATCAGGAAAAAGATCCATAGATATTCAGAGAGAACTGACAGCAGGTGAAAATACTATAATTATAAATACTAATAACTTAAGCCCATCCCTTTACATTCTGAATATAAATGGTTCTCGTATTTCAAAGGCTTTTCCTTTGATAAAAATGAAGCAGTAAAGTGATAAGGTCATCCATCAAATTAAAAAAGTATAAATAAGAAACAAGTTAGATTTATGTTCAGTACTACTCCTACCCGTGAGCAGAGTCTTGCTCTTTTTAAAAAATACAATAAATCTGAAAGTCTCCTTAGACATGCTCTTGCTGTTGAGGGTGTAATGAGGTATATGGCAAAGAAATCGGGGGAAGATGAAGAAATGTGGGGAATTATCGGGCTTATCCATGATCTTGATTATGAGATGTATCCAGATCAGCATTGCAAAATGACTGAAAAAATCCTTAAGGAGAACAACTGGCCTGAAGAATATATCAGGGCGGTTCTTAGCCATGGATGGGGACTTGCTTCGGATGTCGAACCGCTCTCCAGGCTTGAAAAAACTATTTATGCAATTGATGAATTAACCGGACTAGTTGCAACCAGTGCACTTGTGCGACCGGCCAAAAGTGTTCTGGATATGGAAGCAAGATCAGTTAAAAAGAAATGGAATGACAAAAAATTTGCTGCCGGGGTTGACAGATCAGTAATTGAAAAAGGGGCAGAAATGCTCGGGGTTAGTCTCGATGAGCTAATTACAGATTGTATTATGGGGATGAGAACTGTTTCAGAAGAGATTGGTTTAAAGGGAGTTAACCCTCCATCCCCCCTACAGGGGGGCTTATAAAAGATAGATGGTTCTTAAACCCCCTTTAGGGGGAAGGGGGGAATGAAATAGGGATGGGGGGTAAACAAAAGAGGCTGAATCTCAATGATTCAACCTCTCAGATTATCAATCAGAAATCATTACATTTCTTTAACTTTAATATTCCTGAACCATACATCATTACCATGGTCCTGAAGCCCGATATAGCCCTCTTTGGCAGTGTTAAGAAACCATTCCCAATCTTTGAATTTTGAATTGGAAACCATTTTCTTCCAATCATCGGTCCAGAGGTGAAATTCTACGACATTTGCACCATTTTGGGTGAAAACGACAGTACCCTGGTAAACCATGATCTTAACCTGGTTCCATTGGCCGGCAGGCTTTGTGTTTTGAGGTTTAGCCGGAATAAGGTCATAGAGAGACCCGGCCATACGGTTTCCATCAACACCAAGTTTGGCATCGGGATGCCTTTCATTATCAAGTATCTGCATCTCGGGCGATGATTTATAGATAGGTTCTCCGGGAATCTCCTGAGCAAGGATAAAAATGCCACTGTTTCCACCTTCTGAAATTTTCCATTCAAGTGACAACTCAAAATTCGAAAATTTCTTATCATAAATAATGTCGCCACCTGCACCCCCTGCTTCTCCGGCACCTGAGCCAATGCAATGCAAAGTACCATCAACCACTTCCCATCCTTTTTCAGGGAAAGCGGTCTTGTTGTATCCCCGCCAACCGGCTGTTGATTTTCCGTCAAAAAGCATAGTCGATCCCTTCCCAGTATCTGTTTTTGAAACTTTCTTTGCGGACCCGCAGGATGCTGTAATTCCGACTGCAATAACACATGATAGAATGATATTGACTATCTTCATAAGAATCAGTACTTAAATTTATTACTAAACTATTAATTAATAATAAGTTAAACCCGTTAAGCAGGCATTTCGGGTAAAGTAAATCCTTTGCGGTAAGTATGTTTAACCATTTCAGCAGCAAATTGTTTTGCTTTCATTGGTTCGGTCCATTTTCTGTCAAATTTCGGATCACCATCAGTGATTGTAAAGTTATCTGAAATGCAAATTTTCAGATTTTCGGCATCACTGATATTAGTGAATTCCATTTTCTCACCGTTCCATTCCAGTTCCTTATTGAGGCCCTGAAGTCTTACTGCAAGAACACCCATAACAACCATTTCGTTGAATGGACCAGCTTCTGAAAAATCGGATTTAGTCGGAACTCTGCTTTCAGGGCTCTCTTTACATGCACGTACCCAGTCCATTTCATGTTTGGAGCCTTCAACCCTGCGTTCAGTTTTCGGAACTACAGGTTTACGTCCAGACAATAACCATGGGTCTTTACCATAGCAACCGCAAATTAGAGTATCTTTTGAACCGTAGAAGATAACACCTCCACCGCCATCATTCATATTTTTTCCTGCCGGCCATCCTGCTGGTTTTGCTGGTTCCAAACCACCGTCATACCACGTTACCTCAACCTGCGGATATTTGATTTTTGAACCTTTTGGTGCAATTCTTTCAGGATAGACAAGTTTTACCATTTGTGCGTTAGGTGCACAGTCGGTTAACAGAAGTGTTGAGCTGCCCTGAGCCTTGATCGGATACTGCAACTTAAGACCTTTAAACACAGGATGCATAATATGGCAAGCCATGTCGCCAAGGGCACCTGTACCAAAATCCCACCAGCCTCTCCAGTTCCATGGAGTATAAATGCTGTTGTATGGGCGCATCTTTGTCGGGCCAATAAAAAGATCCCAGTTAAGTGTATCCGGAACCCATTCACCTTTTGGGACGTTTAGTCCTTGTGGCCAGATAGGACGATCAGTAAATGCTTCAACTTTTTTCACATCACCGATTTCGCCATTCTGTATCCATTCAACGGTAAGGTTTACACCTTCGCCTGATGAACCCTGGTTACCCATCTGAGTAGCAACTTTGTATTTTGCAGCCAGCTTGGTCAATAACCTTGATTCATAAACCGAGTGCGTTAACGGTTTCTGAACATAAGCATGTTTGCCCATGGCGATCGCATTAGCTGCAACGACAGCATGTGAATGGTCAGCGGTAGCTACAATAACAGCATCGATCGATTTGCCCATTTCATCATACATCTTTCGCCAATCCCAATAAGCTTTTGCATTCGGATTAGCTTCAAAAACTTTCTTAGAATATCCCCAGTCAACATCGCAAAGAGCGACAATATTTTCAGTGGGGGCAACAGCTTTCAGGTTTGAATTACCCATACCGCCAATGCCAATAACTGCTATATTCAGCTTGTCACTGGGAGCCCTTTGGCCAAAGCCACTTATAACTGAGCCTGGTAGAATTGTCAGACCTGCAGCAACAGCGCCAGTTCTTTCAATAAATGACCGGCGTGTAATGTTTTTAGAATTCTCTTTCATTTTCAGGTATTTTAAAATTTATAAGATTTGATTGATACGTAAAAATAGTAAATTCCAAATGATTTTCATCAGAATATCATATAAGTTTTTTATTGGCCTTATGGAACCCACATGTTTAAAAATGATATTCATTCATGTTTGATTATGCAGAACATGTGGGTTTCATAAATTATTCAATATTATGGACTTTTAATGTTCGCAAAATAACTACAATTCTCTTATCCAGATATTCCTGTATGCAACAGGATTCCCATGGTCCTGCAGGACAAGACTTCCAGGTCCATGTTTTTTAATGAAATATTCAGGAATTCCGATATATTCCGTTGGCCCTCTCAAACTTACATTATTCTGTATCAGAACGCCGTTATGCAGGACTGTAACTCTGGGTTGAGTGAAATAAACAGTGGTGTCACTGGCAAAACGTGGAGCTGTGTAAATAATATCGTAAGATTGCCATTCTCCTGGTTTTCTGCTGGCATTTACCAGAGGAGCATATTGCTTGTAAATACTTCCTGCCTGACCATGTCTGTATGTCCTGTTGTCATAACTGTCAAGTACCTGGACTTCATATAGTTCCTGAAGATAAACACCGCTGTTCCCCCTACCCTGACTTTCTCCCGTTACCTCAGACGGTGTCTTCCATTCGATGTGCAATTGGAAGTCATTAAATTTCCTTTTTGTTTTAATTATGCCCGATCCTTTAACGCAGATCAGAGCACCATCCTTTACGATCCACTTCGTAGGATCTCCCTTACTATCAATCCATTCTTTGTTAACATCAATTCCGTCAAACAAAACTATTGCATCCGACGGTGGCATTCCAACCTGTGCGCCAGGCTGAATGATTTTCACTTCAGGATCCCATATTTCTGTCATCCCGGGGGTCATTTTGTCGGGATTAGCAGGTCGTGGTGTTGCAGGTCTTGCAGTTTGCTGTGCTTGCAAAGAACTAAAAGCATAAAATAAAAAGATTAAGCTGATGATCGATAGTTTTTTCATTTTCTATATTTCTGATTAAATTAATTAAAACATATAGGTACATTTATTTTTTTGTGCAGGTGTTAAACGCAAATATAATTCAGCATTTCTTAAAAACCTAATGATATCTTCCTCCTTAGAAAAATGAGATATACCATGACTTTGAGGAAGGAAGGTGATATAACAATATCCTAAAAATAAGTGTATCAAGAACACTTTTTTTGAGTTTCATTACTATTAAAGTAAACTCCAAAAAATCTGATATCTAATTCCTTATTGGTCAAACTTGAGATCAGACTTTGCAGAGTAGTCTCCCTAATAGAATTTATGTTAATAACTTTACAATTTTTGGCATTAATTTCTTTTTAATATTTTTTTAATATGGATTTAATATATATATTTGTTTTACAAGAATTATTATGGAGATTATAATTGCTTGATATATTGATAACCTGCGTATCCGAAAAAATATATTTTTTATTCAAACAGACATTAAGTATTATTCACCTATAATTTAACCTTAAAAAACCTAACTATGGGAACATTTCGAAATTCTCTGTTTTTATTGAGGAGAAGTATATTATCTCTTCTACTTTTGGGATTTGCGATCAGCATGGCCTGCGCTCAGCAAAAAACGGTTACAGGTAAAGTAACTTCCGAAGCCGAGGGACCATTGGCCGGAGTTAACATTGTTCTTCAGGGCACTGTAACAGGGACAAATACCGATGCTCAGGGTAATTACACTATTGTTGTTCCAAGCCCTGGAGCAATCCTGGTGTTCTCTTCTATTGGTTTCACCACTCAGATGGTTACAGTTGGAGCCCGGTCTACAGTGGATGTGGTGCTGGCTCCATCTGTAAGTGCACTGGGTGAAATTGTTGTTACAGGGTATGGCACACAGAGGAAAAGAGAGGTTACCAGTTCCATTGTCAGTGTAAAATCTGATGAGTTCAACAAGGGTAGTGTTAACAATCCTGTACAGTTGATTCAGGGAAAAGTAGCCGGATTATCTATCAGTAGAGCAGGAGGCAACCCTAACGGATCGTATGATATACGACTGAGAGGTTTGAGTACCATTGGTGCCAACCTGGGGCCACTGATAATTATTGACGGTGTGATTGGTGGAGATCTCAATAACGTTGATCCTAATGATATTGAATCCATAAATGTTTTAAAGGATGGTTCTGCAGCAGCTATTTATGGAACAAGGGGTTCGAGTGGTGTAATTCTTGTGCAGACCAAGAAAGGTAAAATAGGCACAGCTGTCATCGACTATAATGTTTATATGACTGCAGAAATGGTTGCCAAGAATACAAATGTTATGAATGCTACAGAATGGAGGGCATTGTCAGCAGAAACAGGGTTGGGAACAGACTTTGGACAAAATACCGACTGGTTTAAGGAAATTGAACAGACAGGTATAACACAGGTACACAATCTTTCCATGTCAGGAGGTACTGATAAGACCAACTACCGTGCTTCAATTAACTACCGTGATATTCAAAGTATTATGATAACAGCCGGAAACACCCAGCTCAACGGAAGGATCAATATCTCACAGAAGGCATTGAATGACAAGTTTACCCTGGATTTAAACCTGGGGGCCACTGAGAAAGAATCACAGAACGGTTTTGATGCTGCATTTCGTTATGCAACCATTTACAATCCGACCGCTCCTGTAAGAAGCAGTGATGCTGCTTATGCACAGTATGATGGCTATTTTCAGCAGGTATTATTCGATTATTATAACCCGGTTTCCATACTTAAGTTAAATAAAAGTGAAACGAAAAACAGAATATTAAATCTCTCATTAAAGGGTACTTTTGAAATTGTTAAAGGACTGAGTATTGACGCTTTTTATTCCGTACAGAATAGCGGTAAACTGGAAGGTGATTATCGTGATAAGAACGATTATTGGGGAGGAATGAACAGGAATGGTTTAGCAAAAAGGAATTCGGAGAATTATTCCAGCCGGCTTTTTGAATCGACCGCACATTATATTGGTGATGTAACTTCTGCACTGAATATCAGCGTATTGGGTGGTTATTCTTACCAGGATTTTACAAATGAGGGTTTTAACGCCGAAGGAGGAAATTTTCTGACAGACGATTTCACTTTCAATAATCTTAGTGCTGCCCTTGATTTTAAAAATGGAAAAGGCACAATGACAAGTTATAAAAACTCAAATAAACTGATTGCATTTTTCGGACGTGTCAACCTGAACCTCAACAGTACATGGTTTTTGACTGCCAGTGCCAGGTATGAAGGTTCTTCCAGGTTTGGCGCAAACAACAAATGGGGATTGTTTCCGGCTGTTGGTGGAGGTGCCGATATATCTAAACTGATAAATGTCAGTTTTATTGACAACCTCAAATTGCGTGTTAACTATGGTATTACAGGAAACCAGCCTAGAGATAGTTATCTGTCATTACTTCGCCTCGGTCCCCAGGGCAATTTCTACTACAATGGAAATTTTGTTCCCGGCTATTCCCCTGTAAGCAATGCAAATGCTGATCTTAAATGGGAAAAGAAAGGTGAAATTGATGCAGGATTTGATTTTTCACTCTTTAAATCTAAATTGTCTGGTTCATTTGACTATTATACGAGAACAACAACTGATTTGTTGTGGCAATATCAGGTTCCGGTCCCGCCAAACCTTTATAATCAGGCATGGTTGAACCTTGGGAAATTAAAAAGCAGTGGTTTGGAGTTGACACTTAACTATAACGTCATTAGGAAACCAGACTTCACTTATAGCATAAACCTTACCCCTTCCTACGTTCTTGAGAACATACTGGTTTCTCTCTCCGGCTCCTATAATGGCGCTGAGCTGAAGTACGGAAAACAAGAACTGAGTGACATGGGTTCACCCGGACAAAATGGGACGCCATTGACGTTAGTAGAGGAAGGCAAACCGATCGGTCAGATTTTTACATATCAATTCAAGGAAATTGATTCAAATGGTAAATTTGTTTTTGTTGATCAACTCACTGTTGATACCAACGGTGACGGTGTTTTCGATGAGGCTGACGGATCAATTACCGCTGCTGACCGGGTGGTAACCGGAAACGGTTTGCCCAAGTTTCTGATTGGATTTGGCAATACGGTTACTTATAAAAACTGGGACCTGAATGTCTTCTTCCGCGGTGTATTCGGACACGACCTTGTCAATTCTTTCCGTGCTTTTTATGAAGTGCCAGCTTATATCACATCGTACAACCTGCCCAAGACAGCTGCAAATATTCGGAGTGCTGACGGAAAACTGCTGGCCGTTACTTCAGGTACTTTATCCAGCAAGTATGTTGAAAAAGCAGATTTTGTTTCTCTCGATAACCTGGCTTTAGGCTACAACTTCAGCTTGCCAAAAAGTTCAGCATTCAGTAAGATCAGGTTGTATGTTGCCGGTAACAACTTGTTCTATATTACCAAATATACAGGTGTGGATCCAAATCCGAGGTACATAGATAGTGCAAGAGACATGGGAACTTTTGAAAGTCCACTCGTACCTGGTATCGACAGAAGGGACACATGGTTCAGGACCAGATCTGTGACTTTTGGTGCAAACTTTGTTTTTTAACCCTGAAAATGAATAAGATATGAAATCAAAAGAAAGAAATAAAATGAAAAAATCATTATATCTGATCAGGATCATTATGATCCTATTAGGAGTGGCTGCTTTTAGCCAGGCTTGTACCAAACTGGATGAAGAACTTTACAGTGAGGTCACACCGGCCAATTTCTTCAAAACTGATGCAGAGTTTGTGGCTGCACTCGGTTCCGCTTATACTCAATTGGGGGGCTATGCTTCGGGTGATATTAACACAGTTAATGAGATGACCACAGATGAAATGGTTGTTCCTACCAGGGGATCTGACTGGGACGATGGTGGTACCCAGAGAAGACTTCATTTACATGCATGGGGGTATGAAGACGGATTTATGAATGGCCCATGGGATTTTTGTTTTGCCGGTGTAAGTACAGCTAACAGGCTGATATACACGTTCAAAACTTTGTCTGATGGAGGACAGGTGGACAAAGATGTTGCCAGCGCATATATTGGAGAACTAACTACACTGCGTAGTTTCTTTTACTGGCAGCTGATTGATATGTACGGAAACGTACCTTATGACAATGACTTTGCAAATGCCCAGGCGGCACCACCTCAGGTTCTAAGAGCAACGGTTTACTCCAATATTGTTACCGATCTGGAAACTGCAGTTTCCTTGCTGACAAAAAATGTAGATGGAACAACCTATGGCCGTATGAATTATTGGGCAGGAAAATTCTTATTGGCCAAGTTATACTTGAATGCCAGTGTTTATTCCGGCACTGCACAGTTGGACAAAGCGATTGCTGCCTGTGATGAGATTATTAACTCAGGCAAATATTCTCTGGAATCCAATTATTTTGCCAATTTCAATGTGAACAATTCCGGATCCAAAGAATTTATCTTTGCCATACCCTACGACCAGATATTCTTTCAGGGATTCAATATGAGTATGTCAACTCTGCACTACGGTAGTCAGTATACATATAACCTTACATCCCAGCCGTGGAATGGTTACTGTACACTGGAGAAGTTCTATAATTCTTACGATCCTACTGACCTCAGGAGAGGTGATGTAGGTACATTGACAACTCCCGCGTCAAAACGAGGCAATTTCCTTGCAGGTTATCAATTCAAGCTCGGAGGTGGATTAGTGATTGACGATGGTGCTGATGGCGCAGATCCTGATGGAAAACCTCTTAATTTTGGAAACATCGGATCAACTGCAGGCCAGATCAATGAATTGGGCCCACAGGCCTGGCGCCAGTCAGGTGTTAGAATAGGTAAATGGGAATTTCAGATAGGTGGTACATCGGAAATGAGTAATGATTATTCAGTATTCCGTTATGCCGATGTGCTGTTGATGAAAGCAGAAGCTCTATGGCGTAAGAGCAATAGTCCCACAGATGCTGCTGCACTGGCACTGGTTAACCAGATCAGACGACGTGCCGGTTTGACCCTTGATCTGACCTCATTGGATGGCAATCTGAGTTTTGATTTGACAGGTCCGGTTGTTGCAGGTGGAGAATTATTCAATGAAAGGGGACGTGAGATGTTCGCGGAACATTCCAGGCGTCAGGATCTGATCCGATTTGGATTCTGGAGCATGAATGCTAAATGGACTCTTCCATATCATAATGTTGGCGATATTGTAAAATCGGGTACTTATCTTAGTCTGTATCCAATTCCCAAAGCAAAAATGGCTGCTAACTCAAATCTTGTTCAGAACCCGGGTTATTAGCAATAATATTTGAATAAATTCTTATTCGAGAGCAGGCAATTATTATATTTGCCTGCTCTTTTTCTTTGAGATCAACCTCTCCCCCAGGAGGGTAGATCTACCTCATCCCCCAACCCCATAGCCGTCAACCTAAGGGGTAAAGTTAATAGAATATCTAACATTTTGAGATAGGTTTTATTTAGTTAAGTGTATAATATAGGGGGGTTTATGATCCATATGGGTCTACCCTTAAGAGGTCTCTGGAAGATGTTTTT
>JBGOZX010000059.1:0-23665 GCA_041480425.1 Bacteroidia bacterium | reverse complement strand
ACGTGAAAGGAAACTAACAGAATCAAAGCAACTTAGCATTATAGCTGAAAAAACTGCCGAAAGTTTTTATAGAATTTTTAATGAAAGAAGCCTCATTATTGCAGTAAAATATTTAGCAACATGGTCCATCGATCAAAAAGAACAGAAGCTTTTTGCTGATAGTCTTTATGCTGTTGGAACTAAATATCGTCTGGGGAATGAACCTGAAAAAGCAATTGATTGCTTTCAAAAACTATTGGTATTGTACCGAAGTATTGCGGATGAGCGTGGTGAAGCAGAAGTCCTGGGCGGACTGGGAGCTGTTTACTTTAATAATATACAGGATTATCAGGAAGCCCTCAAGTATTACAATGAAGCATTATTAAAACGGGAGAAAGTCGACGATAAGGTGCTGATCGGAAACACTCTTAGCAGTATCGGATCAGTTTATTACGACTATTTTAAAGATTATCCTCAGGCAATAATTTATCTTGACAGAGCTGAAGTAGTAAGGGCAGAAATCTGGGATTTGATTAATCTGGGAAGGACAATTCATGTAAAAGCTGCAGCTCTGGAGGAGTCAGGTCAGTTTGAGAAGGCTCTTGACTACTTTAAAAAATCTTATGAATATAACCTGAAATCAGGTGATAAGGTTCGAATGGCTCAGGCAATGATGCATTCAGGCGAAATCTTAAACAACACAGGGAAATACCCTGAAGCCCTTGATCAATTAGAAAAATCGCTTGAATTATATAAAGATTTAAAGTCACGATCAGGGGAAGGTAATGTACTGAGCCAATTGGGTTTTGTTTATTCCAACCTAGGTGATTTAAATACGGCAATTGAGAAAATAAATGAGGCTGCCGGAATCATGAAGGAGTTAAATGATATAGAAGGATTGGCGGGTGTTTATAATCATTTTGGGATCGTCTTACAGGATGCCGGCCGGTTTGATAAAGCCCTGGAATATTATAACCTATCATATGAGATTTATAACCAGCAGGAGGACAAAGCACTTCTTCTCCCTTTATTGAGTAACATAGGTACCGTATATATGGATCTAAAAGATTATACCAGAGCAGAGGATTATCATGCGAGAGGTCTTAAGATAAGTCATGAAAACAATGATAAAGTCAAGGAAACTCATTTCCTGTTGAATCTGGCAAATGATCAGACCATGCTGGGAAAGCTGAATGAAGCTAAAATAAATTATGATTCAGCCCTTGAAGTAGCAAAATCATTAAACAATCCTGATCTTAACTGGAGAATAATCGCCGGAATGGCTGAATACAATGAGCAGAAGGGAGAATATGAAAAAGCAGTTCAATTAAATGACTCAGCTCTGAAAATCCTTGATGGAATGCGCAGTACATTACAAAGTAAGGAACAGAAAGCCAGCTTTATGGCCAGTGAAAGATATGCATATGAGGATATCATCAGCCTGCTTGAAACGCTTAATGAAAAAGACAGGAAAAAGGGATATGACAAGCTTGCATTCCTTTATGCCGAACGAAGCAAATCCCGTGTTTTATTAGACCTCCTTTCAGAATCGGCTGTTGTCAGCAACAAGGAAATAAATAATTCTCCGGGGTCAAATTATGCAAGCTTAAAGAATCCTGAACCGGTGTCCATTGATGAGGCAAAAATGCTATGTAGTAGCAAGAATACTGTAATTCTGGAGTATTCTGTAGGAGACAGCAGTTCCTGTCTTTGGGTAATTACCAGATCAGGTCATCAGTTATTTAAATTACCTGGCCGGAAAGCTCTCCAGGAAAAGATTGAAACTATAAGATTTGCATTACTCAGCCCGGAACAGGAAGTTTCAAAGTTCTTTATCAGCGCAGGCAGTTCCCTTTATGAAGACCTTATAAAACCCGCAGAACCATATCTCTCAAAGAAATCCACCCTGATAATAATTCCTGACGGAATTCTGAACTACCTGCCATTTGAAGTGTTATTAACTGAAAATAAACTGATTACGCCTGATTTCTCTTTCACTGATATCCCGTTCCTGGTGAAAAAATACCCGGTCAGTTATGGACAATCCACAAGTGTATTAAAGACACTTATTTCAAAGCCTTCAAGAGGAGAGGCGTTGGGAGCAGAAAGTAAAAAGCTGATTGCGTTTGGCGATCCTTTATATGAGGATACATTATTTAACTCACAGGTAAAATACCCAAGACTTGAATTCAGCGGCAAGGAAATTGAAAACATTGCATCATTTTTCCAGGGAGAATCTCCTGTAATCTATTTGAGAAATAATGCAACAGAAGAAAATTTAAAACGAAATAATGAATTAAGTAAATTTAATTATATACACTTTGCAACTCACGGATTGATCGATGAGGATAAGCCGGATCTAAGTTCACTTGTGCTGACCAGTGGCAAAAATTCCGGGGAGGATGGTTTCCTGCAGGCAACTGAAATATTTAAAATGAAGCTGAATGCTGATCTTGTAGTTTTATCTGCATGTCAGACTGGTCTTGGGAAGTTGGTCAGGGGTGAAGGTATGGTTGGTCTTACACGGGCTTTTATGTATGCCGGAACGCCCTCTGTTCTGGTAAGTTTGTGGAGTGTCTCCGATGCTTCGACAGCCATTCTTATGGGAGAGTTTTATAAGAACCTGGTAAAAGAGAAACTTAGTAAAACTGATGCCTTGCGTAAAGCTCAGCTCTCAATGCTGAAAGATAAAAAATTTGCCCATCCGTTTTACTGGGCTCCGTTCATTCTGATAGGAGACTGGAGGTAGGCATTTTCTTGGTGCTTGGTGCTTGGTGCTCGGTACTCGGTACTCGATGCTCAGTGCTCGGTCCTAGTTTCTCGTTTTTCGTTTCGAGTTTATCGTTTTCTTTTTACAGTTTCAAGGTCCAAAATCCAAATTCCAGGTTGCATGTTGAAGGTTAAAGATTTCGAACTTCCGACTTCGGACTTCCGTCTTCCGACTTTCTCCTTTTATCTTTTTTCTTTTGTCTTTTAACTTGTTTCACTGTCTTCCAATCTTTGATCAGCAAAAACGCCTTTTTGGCCAAAAATGGCTGTTTTTATCCAAAAATGTAACCAGATTGTCATTTTATGTAACGCCAGAGGTGGTTTTTGATATTTAGGTAGCCTAACTTTATTAGAAAAATAGACAAAAATATTGTCATAAACCATGTTTTTAAGAAATCAAGTTGAGGCTTGGAACATACAAAATATTCAAATCTCATTAACTAATCAGTGTCAAATGTATTAGAGTCGGAAGTCAGAAGTCAGAAGTCGGAAGTCAGAAGTCGGGAGTCGGAAGTTGAAAAACAATAAACAAAACGATGATGAAATTTAAATTTGAGAAACTCATTAACTGGCAAAAAGCGATGTATTTTGGGGAAAGTATACATCAGATGGCATATAAATTCCCTAAAGAAGAAATGTATAATCTCTCTTCCCAAATTCGGAGAGCCGTCGATTCTATTGCATTAAACATTTCAGAGGGAGCAATTGGGCAATCAAATCCTGAATTTAAAAAATTTATTGGTTTTGCCATTCGTTCTCTGGCTGAAGTAGTTACATGTTTACACAAAGCTTTCAGAAGAAATTATATTTCTGAAGAAGAATTCGGAGAACATTATGAATATGCATTCAATTTAATGAATATGATGGTAGCATTTAAAGAGAAAATAAAGTGAGTCAGAAGTCAGAAGTCGGAAGACGGAAGTCAGGAGTAAAAGGTGTGGGAAACAACATTCAGACTCCGGACTCCGGACTTCGGACTTCGGACTTCGGACTCCGGACTTAGAACTTCGGACTCCCGACTTCGGACTTCGGACTTCGGACTGATTAATTACAAATTTTAAAATAATCGAAAAATGAAAGACCTGAAAAAAACCCTTAACATTTCCTGCTGGCTGTTAATATGCTTTCTGTTTTTTCCGGTAACTGAGAGCAAAGCCCAGGTGCTGCAAATGTCAGCTCAAGAGATGACAAATGAATCTACTGCAGTCCTTTATGGCAAGTGCACAAAGAAGAGGTGTGAATGGAATGAAAACAAGAGCATCATTTACACTTATATCACAATTGCTCCTGAAGAGTACATAAAAGGCAACCTCGGATCAGAGGCAGTAATTGCAGTACCTGGCGGACAGGTAGGTGATATTATTTATGAGGTATCAGAAATGCCTGTATTTACTGAAGGAGAAGATGTTGTAGCTTTTATATGGACAAATCCTTCAGGAAAAAACCTTGTGACTGGTGGTTCCCAGGGCAAGATGAAGGTTGAGAAGGATAAGAATACAGGAAAGAGGATGGTGTTGGGGGTTGGACTGATGGATGAAAGTAAGCCGCAGTCCCAAGCTCCGGGACAAATCAAGAAGGCTGAGAATATGCAGCTTGAGGATTTTGTTGGAAAGGTGAAAGGTTATATGAAGAACTAATCTGATAATGAAAAACAAACCTTAAAAGATGAAAGTCATGAAAAAAATTATACTTCATATAATCGCAGCAGCTGCCCTGTTAGTTGCCTTTTCAGGATCTTTATTTGCACAAGTTTCTGATGTTGAGGGAAATACATACAACACAGTTACAATTGGCACCCAGGTATGGATGAAAGAAAACCTTAAGACTACTAAATACAATGATAATTCAATCATACCTTTAGTTGCAGACAATACTGCCTGGAGCAATTTATTAACTCCCGGCTACTGCTGGTACAATAATGATGAAACAACATATAAAGATACTTATGGGGCATTATATAACTGGTACACGGTAAACACCGGTAAATTGTGTCCCACCGGATGGCATGTACCAACTGATGCCGAATGGACAACTTTAGAAAATTATCTTATAGCGAATGGTTATAATTATGATGGTACTACAACCGGTAATAAAATTGGAAAAGCAATGGCTTCCTCAACACTTTGGAAATCATCAACATATGATGGAGCAGTTGGCAACACTGATTACCCTGAAAAAAGAAATGTTACAGGTTTTACAGCCCTTCCGGGTGGAAACCATTACTTAGATGGTACATTCGCTGCTTTCGTTGGCTGGAGCGGTGGCTGGTGGTCAGCTACGGCGAACACGGAATATGTTTGGACACGCGCATGGTATCGTACCATGTACTACGATTACAACTTTTTAGGCAAAAGTTACTACGATTATAAGGTTGGCTTCTCTGTGCGTTGTGTTAGTGATCAACCATCAGCAACTATCAGTGGAACAACATCAGTCTGCCAAAATGCGACACCTCCTGATATTACATTTACAGGAGCAAATGGTACAGCTCCTTATACCTTTACTTATAAAATCAATGGGGCAGGCAATTATACTGTCACAACAATATCAGGGAATAGTGCAACAGTTTCTGTTCCCACCGGCACGGCTGGTCCATTTTTATATTCTCTTGTAAGTGTTCAGGATGCGTACAGTACTGATCTACAACAGATAGGGAGTGCAACAGTAACAGTAAATCCATTGCCAACTGCAAATGCTGGCCCGGCTTTTGTTGCTACCTGTCAAGGAGGAACAACAGTAACCCTTGGTGGATCTTTTGGCGGAGGGGCGTCTTCAGCAACCTGGTCTGATGGAGGAGCCGGTGGTAGCTTTACTAACAACTCTGGATCAACTCCGGATATTACTACATATACAGCAGCAGCAGGGTCTCCTTTTTCTGTTACTTTGACTTTAACTACAAGCGGAGGATTATGTGGGTCGGTTTCAGCAAGCAAGACAGCTGTAGTTTATCCCAATCCAACGGTAAATGTTGGTTTAGCTATTACAGCTATCTGTCAGGGAGGAACAACAGCAGGTTTGGGAGGTGCAGTCGGAGGAGGTGCGACTGGAGGAACATGGTCATCAATTACAGGAGGAACATTCAATCCCTCAACTACTGATCTAAATGCAACATGGACACCACCAGCAGGTTTTAGCGGAATTGCGACATTAACACTGACAACGAGCGGGGGATCATGTGGAATAGCTACAGGCAGCAAGACTGTTACAGTCAATCCTAACCCAACGATAAACATTGGTGGAGCAATTCCGGCAATCTGTCAGGGCGGTACTACAATTGGTTTAGAAGGATCATTTGGAGGGGGTGCAACATCAGCAGTATGGTCTGATGGAGGAGCCGGAGGCTCGTTTGCGAACAACGGAGGAACCACCCCTCATACGGCAACATATACTGCTGCTGCAGTAGCACCGGCATCTGTAACTTTAACACTGACAACTAGCGGAGGATCATGCGGAACTGTTTTCGCAACCAAAAATTTAACAGTCAATCCATTACCTACGATAAACCTTGGCGGAGCAGTTGCAGCTATCTGTCAGGGGGGAACAACAGCAGCCTTAGGAGGTTCAGTGGGAGGAGGAGCACCAGGCGGGATATGGTTAACATCAGCAGGTGGAACATTTAATCCGAGTGAGACTGACTTAAATGCCACATGGACACCACCTGCAGGATATAGTGGAACAGCAACATTGTTTTTATTTACTACCGGTGGTTCATGTGGAGTAGCATCGGGCAGCAAGACTATTACAGTCAATCCTAATCCTACGGTAAACATTGGTGGAGCAATTCAGGCAATCTGTCAGGGCGGTACTACAATTGGTTTAGAAGGATCCTTTGGAGGTGGTGCAACATCAGCAGTCTGGTCCGATGGAGGAGCAGGTGGCAGCTTTGCCAACAACACAGGAGCAACACCAAACACTACGACATATACAGCAGATGCAGGAGCCCCTGCATCTGTAACATTAACACTTACGACTAGCGGTGGTTCATGCGAAACAGCTACTGCATCCAAGACACAGGTTGTAAACCCGAATGCAGTTATTACCCTAACATCAGGAGCAGGGACAACTGCGCAGACACTTTGTATAAATACACCGATAACCAATATCACCTATTCAGTTACAGGTGGTGGAACAGGAGCAGATGTTACAGGATTACCTGACGAAGTAACTGGAGTATACAATTCAGGAGTTTTCACTATAAGTGGAACACCAACAGTATTAGGAACATTCACATACATAGTAACCAGCACTGGTACCTGCGTTCAGGCTTCAGTCACAGGTACCATAAATATTCATCCTGATGCAGCGATATCGCTAACCTCAGGAGCTGGATCTAACGTGCAGACATTATGTGTAAATACGCCAATCACAAATATCACATATTCAGTATCAGGTGGTGGATCAGGAGCAGGAGTAACAGGATTACCTGCTGGAGTAGCCGGAGCATTTAATTCAGGAGTTTTCACTATCATTGGAACACCAACTGTTTCAGGTACTTTCAATTACACTGCAACTACAACTGGTACCTGTGTACAGGCGTCAGCTACAGGTAAATTGACAGTTTATCCATCGCCAGAATTATCTCTCACTTCAATAGCAGGTGTCACTTGTAATAATTGCAAGGATGGAGCTATTGATTTAACGGCAACCGGGGGAACAGGTGCTTTAACTTATTCATGGACAGGTCCAAACGGTTTCAGTGCTAACAGTGAAGATATTGTCCATTTGAGACCTGGTGTTTATAATTTGACAGTTACAGATATCAACAGTTGTGCTGTAAGTAATTCATATGAAATACTTAATCCATTTGTAGTTACAAATTATGGTGACAACGGAAATGGAAGTCTCCGGAATGCTATTACCATTGCAAATGGAACTCATACTGTAACACCTGATACCATTACATTTAACATTCCTGGTACAGGACCATTTAAAATTCGACCAATACTGCCTTTGCCCGTTATAACTGATCAAGTGGTAATTGATGGCTATTCTCAGCCTGGTGCTTCAGCTTCCAGTTCGACGTTGCAAATCGAACTTGATGGTGAAAGTTCTGTTGAAGGAACAAATGGCTTAATTTTAAATGGAGACAATTGTACGATAAAAGGACTTGTTATCAATCGATTCTGGATTGGAATAGCGTTAAATTCTGGAGGAAATGTCATCACCGGAAATTATATTGGCACTGACAGTAATGGCACAACCAGTCTTGGCAATAGCAATCATGGAATTTCTATAGGACCTGGAGCATCAAACAATAGAATAGGCGGTAAATCCTTATTGGAGCGTAACATAATTTCCGGGAATATTGATGGTATTGTTATTGATAGAAGTTCTGGAAATTATGTCCAGGGCAATTACATCGGAGTTGATGTTTCAGGTAAACTTCCTGTTGGAAATACCAACTATGGAGTGCTTATTGGAGAAGCTTCTGATAACATAATCGGTGGAGCCAATCCTGGTGAAAAAAATGTGATTTCCTCAAATGGAAATGGAATTTACATTTCTGGTCCTGAAGCAACTGGAAATAAAGTGATGGGCAACTATATTGGCGTTGATTTTTCAGGCAGACTACCTATGGGAAATGCATTTAATGGATTGGAGATCAATAATCACGCTTCCGGAAACATAATTGGAGGAACTAATCCTGGTGAAGGAAATCTAATCTCCGGGAACAATCAGGCAGGAATCTCAATTAATGGTGGATTTACTGGGAGCACGGAGAATAATAGAATACTGGGTAACTATATTGGAACTGATTATACCGGAGTAGTTCCGATTGGAAACAAAGTTGGTGTAACTATTTGGGGTGGTGCAAGAAATAACCAGGTAGGAGACACCATAAATGGAGCGGGAAATCTTATTGCCAATTCACTACAGGCAGGAGTCTGGATCTATGATGATGGTACAATCGGAAATATAATTCTTTCAAATGCAATTCATTCCAATGGTACTCTTGGTATCGATATTGGAAATATTGGTGTAAATCCTACTGATTCGATTTATAATGAGGCTTTAGGAATATATGATTATGATGATGATATCGGCCCGAACAACCTTCAGAATTACCCGGCTCTGACTTCTCTCAAGTTTGATCTTGGTTATAAAACAGTATTTGTTGGCGGATATCTCAAGAGTACAAAAAATAAAGAGTTCACTCTTCAGTTTTATGCCAGCAAAGTTGGTGATAATACCGGATACGGAGAAGGACAAAAATTCCTGGGTTCAGCTAAAGTGACAACTGGTGCTAATGGCATAGCAACATTCATCAAAAGTTATTCGATCAGCAGTTCATGGGGCGATGTTATTACTGCAACCGCCACAGATGCGAATGGAAACACTTCGGAATTCTCGATGGCTATCGGGGGCTTTAAAGATCAGATAATTCCAGCTTTTAAATGGCCATTCCATTTCAAAATAAATGAAGAAGGTGTACCAAGGATAACCGATGGCAGTGATACAGCTGCAGTAGGCAAATCTTTCAGAACCTGGGAAAGTATAACAACTGCAAACATTGATTTTGTAAATGACAAAACCACAACTCAGAGTGTTGCAGCTGCTAATGATGGCGTGAACCTTGTTACTTTTACTGATAAACAATTCCCGTTCCCGCCACGCGTACTGGCAATTGCGGCGAAAACACTAAAAGTCAGTCCGAACGACGATGTGGCCGAGATCATAGATGCTGATATTGTTGTGAATCCTTTATTTGTAGCTCACGACGTTGGAGTTGGATATGGAAATACCAATGAAGGTTACTATGATGTTCAGAGTATTGTTACACATGAGATAGGACATGTTCTCGGATTACTGCATACAGGTGTCGTCAGTTCAACAATGTTCTTCATGCTCGACAGTGGTACCACGGTCCGGAGTCTTGAACAGGATGACAGATCATGGGCAAGCTACAAATATCCAGGGACATCTTACAATTCAACGTTTGGTTCCATATCAGGTAAAATTACTTACGGAGAGGTCGACGGACCAAATAAACCCCCGGTAGCCGGAGCGCTGGTATTGGCTATTAATACCACATCGAATGTTGCTGTGCATGCATACAGTGATGCCGATGGTAATTATCTGGTCCCTGGTTTGCCTCCGAGTACATACAATATTTACATCCAACCTTTGGATGGCAACGTATATGGCTATGCTTTAAGACCAGGTAATATAAGTACTTACATTTATTGCAATACAGTTTATACTGACTATCCTGGTGAATACCTGAGTGTTGGAGAATCGAATGAAGAATCGTCGGATACTCCTGTAATAGTGAGTGTTACAGCGAATGTTGATTCTCCTGGCAATAACATCATAACAAACAAGGACCTTACACCTCCGACATTTAAATCGGTCAAACCAACAGATTTATTAGACGGTAAAATTAAAGTAATGTCAGATTTCGTTCTCAGATTCTCTGAACCTGTTGATGCGCAAACGTTTAATGATGAAACATGTTATCTGGAATTGCCTATTGGAAAGAAATTCGGCGGTAGTTACACAGCCGTGCCAGACAGCACTCACATTATCGTATTCAATCCCGATTCAGTTCTGAGATACAATGCTGTCTACACTCTGCATCTCACATCAGGAATAGAGGATATGAAAGGGAATGCACTCATTGAACCTTCTCCAGTAAGCTTTACCACTGTTGACAGGGACCATATACCTCCAACTATTGCAAGCACCTTCCCGGTGAATAAAGCCGATAGTGTCTTCGTAACGACCAAAATCAATGTCATCTTCTCTGAAGCGATGGACGTAGAATCAGTTAATGACAATTTTGCACTTACATGGGATGAAGGGACTCCTGTTGTTACAAGAACGGTAGATGGTTCATTCAACTGGGATAATGAAAAAAGGAATCTTACTTTTACTCCGTTAAAGAGTTTGAATGAAAAAACAAAATATACAATTACAGTCTCAACAGGGGCTACTGATCTTTCGGATAATCACCTGGCAAACAATAATAGTTTTGCATTTAATACAGTAACTGAAGCAGCTCCTCAGATCTTTTACATTGGGCCAAGAAATCTCCAGACAAGTGTTACTGTGGAAACTCCTGTGGTAGCAGATTTTTCAGAACCAGTTGATCCTCTCTCAGTGAACTCTACAACATTCTCATTGAAAACTACAAATGGGCAGATTCCTGTAACCGGAACATTTGGATTCCTGAACGGGAATACACGTGTTGTCTTCAGGCCGGATGTGAATCTGGAATTCAGCACGGGGTACACTATATTGCTCACCACCGGGATAAAGGATGTATCTGAGACCGTCAGGAACCTGGTAGCCGATCGTACTTCGGTATTTACAACAGCAAGCGCTATCGTTTCACCGAGTATTACCTATCTTGATCCGCCTCGCGGAAAGGCTGGATGGGCGGTGACAATTTCCGGGACCGGGTTTGATCCTATTCCTGATAAGAACCTGATCTCATTTAACGGAATTACTGCCTATACAGAAACTGCTTCTCTAAACACACTGACAACCAAAGTTCCTGCAAATACCTTATCAGGTTCGGTTTCAGTAACCGTTAACGGAAGAACTTCTAATCTGAAGCAGTTTGATATCATCCCCGACTATGGGAATGATCCCACCGACTACGTGGTTTCAAGTAAATTATTAGGCAGTTATCCTTCTGGTGGTGCTGATATAGGAGGCTCAGGTGAAGCTGTATTTGCGCTGGTAACAAATCCTGATGGTAATTATGTAACCCGGATTGGACTGGGAACCCAGGCAGGAGGCATTATTACAATACCTGTAGGCTTGTACCCGCGTAACGTTGACATAGATCAGCAAGGCAAAAGAGCCTATGTGACCAACTCCGCTTCTCATGATGTTTCCGTCATAGATCTTACCCGCAATACCGTTGTTAAGACAATTCCTGTCGGGGTTGAACCGTATGATGTCGCAATTATGCCGGATGGCAAACGGGTTTATGTTTCCAATTATTCTTCCGGAAATTTATCTCTTATTGATGAGGATCCAACCAGCGGAGGATTCGATCATGTGGTCTCTAATGTGCCCATAGGAACATCTCCGACCGGGGTTGTTGGTACTGGAGATGCAGGAATGGTCCTTGTAGTTGGTGAGTTCGGATTAAAAATAGTAAACTCTGATCCGAAAAGTAATGACTACAACAGTGTGGTAGCCAGTGTAAGTACAGGGACAACATATGGAGGAGTTGATGTTACAGGTGATGCCGGTTTTGCAATAGTTTATACATTGGACGGCTACCTCCTGGTAATTAACCTTCATCCTGAAAACGATGATTACTCCGGGGCAGTGGTTGCAAGTGCAAAGACAGGCACCGGTCTTTCAGGTGTTCAGTCTGATGCAAACGGTATTTATGTTTATCTAGCTGATACCGGAAATGACCAGATCCTGGTTTATAAGTTTAGCGGGGGCGGTACTGCATCTTCCAGCGGGTCAAGTACTCAGGGTATTACCTTAACACCACTTACACCGATTCCTGTTCCATATGCTCCCGTTGGATTCGCAAAAAGCCAGTCAGGTGATAATATATATACAGTAACTTCTGTAAGTTCTTCACCAACAAGCTTTAGACAAGTTACTACAATCTCCCCGAGTGGGCTCAAAATCTCACCGGCATATACTATTGAGGGATTAATTGGTACTATCCAGAGCATGCTTTATTCTGGTACCATTTCAGCAGCAACTGCTGATGATCTGATTAAGAAATTGAACGATGTTTTGTTATTACTTAATGCCGGAAAAACGAAAACTGCAATCAACGAATTAGGAGCATTTATCAACAAGGTACAAAATCGAATGAAAAATAAACTAATTCCTACAAGTCAGGGCAATGCTTTGATTACTGCAGCAAATGCGATTATCGCTCAACTGAAAAGTGCTAAATCAGAAGATGAAGCCTTCAACTTTACTGATGTTGAGGCCCAATCGGACAAGGATATAATAACCGAAACAAAACTCGGTACTATCTATCCGAATCCGTCAAAGGAAGCAATTACCATCAATTACGAGGTAGCTGCAAATGAGTTGAAATCGGGTAAGGTGACTATACAGATCTTTGACATCAGTGGAAGGCTGGTCGGCAACCTTGTGAACAGTACCCAAGAGCAGGGCCGCTATTCAGCAACATGGAGCGGTCATTATGACAATGGAGGTCCCGTGCCTCACGGGATCTATTTTATCCGTTTCAAAGCAGGTAATGTTGAAGAGGTAAAACAGATAATGCTTATCAGGTAGGGATGACCGTTATATTACAGTAAAGAAGTTACATGTTGCCGTAGAGGCGCCCAAATTGGGCGTCTCTGCTTCTTTGGGTGTCTCTACTTAGTTATTGTCTATCATCTGCGTTAATCTGCGCGATCTGCGGGAAAAAAGATTTTGAATTTCCCGCTGATTTCGCAGATTCTCGCAGAAATAAAATTGGTCTTAATTAAATATTATTTTATGATCTCCTGAAGGTGTTTAATAGTAATTTCTTTCAGATGCTTTTTGGCTTCGTTAATCTTTATTGAGTCCGTCTCTAACTTTATGTAATTATCCCAGAGTTCAATGCTTCTGGTCATTTGTCCGGCAGCTTCATAAGCTCTTGCCAAGAAAAGATTTGTCTCTGGTTCACCCTTATTAATCTCTCTGGAAAGTTCCAGGTATTTTATTGCCGTATCAATCTGTTCCTGCAGCAAATATGCATTCCCAATGTTTTTATAGATCAGGTAAATGCTGTTTGATTCAGGATATTTATTCTTAGCCTGACTTAGAATGAGAATTGCTTCAATAGGCTGATTTATCGTATTATACAATCTGCCTAATGCACTGTATGCAGGAACTAATGTTGAATCTATCTTAATTGCTTTAGTATAATATACAATTGCCTGTTGATAATCTTTCTTGTCATCAAGGGCAATAGCCATATTATATGCTGCGGTATAATTAGTGGGATCAAGATTTAATGCTTCTATTGTCTGAAGAATTGCCTTGTTAAGATTGCCCTCTTTGACACTCACCGCAGCCAAGGTACTCCATGCATAGGAGTATTTAGGATCATTTGCCATTGCAAGGTCTAATTCCGCCTTTGCAGCTTCAAAATCATTATTATTGAAATAATTTACTGCATTTTCGACATGTGATTTTGCCATTACTCTTTTGGGATCATCTTTGGCAATGACTTGTTTGAACCTTTGCCAGTTAAACACTAAAATAAGTAATACAACCAGCACGAAAATCGGGAAAATATACTTTCTAAAGAGATTGATCCAGAGTGGTCTAGGTTTGGCTTTGGGTATGGGTATTGTCTTTTTAACTTCATCAGTTTTTGCCTCGTTTTCATCATTCTCCTGTGGCTTTTCTTCCAGCGTTTGAGTAACTTTTATCCCTTCAGGTGTAATATCATATACCCATGTAAGTACGACAACCAGAATGAATACAATTATAAGCAGGATCAGAACAAAAGTGACAGTCCAGTCTGGTAATCCCAGTCTGGGGAAAATGATATCCGAAGCCTGGAGTATGGCAAATGCTACAGCAACATAAACAAGTGCTGCTTTTACAACTTTGCGTCTTTTTAATTCACTAAAGAAACTAAATGGATTTGGCGATTTATCCGACATTGCTGGTAGTTGTAAGTTTAATCTTAAACAAAGTTAAACTTAAATGTTGGCAAAATCATTACAGGATCAGGGTGAAATTTATTCCCCGATAAGAAATAAAATTTGATCTTATTCTGTGGCTTTTGAAATATTCGGGCAATTAATGGATAACAGAAATAATCTCAATCCCTGGCCCAACATCCTGTTAACAAGAACCTATGAAAGTTTCTTATTACCAAACCGTGAAAAATAACGGTTCCTGGCCTCCTCGGGATCAGCGCCAATTGCTATATATATTTTTGTCCTGAAATCAATTACAACTTCCTGCAACTTTGACAGATCAGGTGATTTAAAAACAATTTGTTTCTTTTCATACATAAAATTAATCCTTTCAATTAATGTAATGTTCTATTCCTGCCATTAACCGGAAATTAATAAGGATAATGATAAGAATTGTATTAAGATAACGTGAAATTAGCGTAAATGTTTACAAAAGACAAAGATAATCAATAAAATGGTCAGATTTTAGGTTTTTAGAATTAATAATTCACAGGGATGGCTGGAATAATGCCGATAGACCGAAAAAATTGAAAAGCATTGTTAGTTGTCATTTATCAAATGGGAAAACTAAAAGAAGGTTTAATATTTTTTAAATAAAGGAACTATCCCGATAATTATGCGTACCTTGCACCCCTAATTTAAAATCAATTTATGAACAACGGAACAGTAAAATTTTTTAATGATTCAAAAGGATTTGGATTCATTAAAGATGCAAATTCATCTAAAGAATACTTTGTACATTCATCAGGATTAAAAGATAGTATCAGAGAGAATGATGAAGTAACTTTTGATTTGCAAGAAGGAAAAAAAGGATTAAATGCGGTAAATGTTAAACTTGTATAGTTTAAATTATTATAAACATTTAAAATTTTGGGTCCCGCAATTGCGGGACTTTTTTTTGTCTGTTGCTTTTGAAATTCTGATCTCACTCACTTTCCAATACAAAATGTAAAGTGCTATTGATTATCTGTTAATTATACATTTTGGGCAACAAATAGGCAACAACATTTCAAATATCAACGGTAATTAATTACCAGATATAGGAAGATTTTTAAGAACTTTTGAGAAATAAAAAACCCCTGATCTTCATCAGGGGGCTTGTTCAATTCCGGATTATTTTCACTTAACCGTACTGGCTAAATCAACACCGGCTTTGAACTTGATCACACTCATCGGCGTGTTCAACAGAAATTGAGTGTAGTCTGTAGTAACGATATGCAAAGCGGTCATTGCACCTACCCATTCAATAGGCTGTGCGGTTAAAGAGGCATTGAAAACAGAGCTACCTTCAAATTCGCACAGAACAACCTTAGTGTGGTCGAGTACAGGTAGATCTCCTGCAAATGCATTCCTGACGTTAATACTGGTAATCTTGTTGAATGGAGACATCTTACGGAGGCTTCCTGCATAAACCTCGTTAATGAGGGGCAAAACTTGTCTTACAAGGTCAACAATTATTGCGAATTTATTTCGCTGTGTCACCTGTCCGACAGTCTGTGGATTCTTAACTTAAATCGGTTTGGAACGCATAACATTTTTTCCAAACTGCTTTGAAAATACAGCAGTACCGAATTTTTTTTTGGTCCTGCCAGTGATTAGATTCTGAACAATTGCCATTTTATTAATTTTTAAGTGAAACAATTAAAATAATTAAGCGGACTTGATTTGGACTTGATATGGCTTTTATCCTGTCAATCCTGCTGAATTGAAATACCAGTTTGGTCCGCCAATTGTTCAGGAAGCGAAACTGAAAGTTGCTCCGGGTAAATACTTTACTGTGAAAGCTCCTATGGCTTCAAAAGATAATAAATACATTCAGGAGGTAAAACTTAACGGACAGATTCTGGAAAGATCGTTTATTACCCATCAGGTAATCATGGGTGGTGGAACGCTCGAATTTACTATGGGTCCGGGCCGAATAAGAATCTGTTTCAGTAAACAGGTTCCTTTTTAATCTTCGAATTTCTTCCGGTAGCCCAATGGGGTAAATCCAGTATGTTTTTTGAATTGCCTGATGAAATATGAAATATTATCAAATCCGCAGGTATAGCATATTTCTGCGATGGAATGATTTTCATTTACCAGGAGATGGCAAGCCTGCCCGATCCTGATTTCATTTAAGAACTGCACAAAGGGTTTATTTGCCCTTTTTTAAAAATAGCGACAAAAGGCAGGCGTTGAGAGATTGGCGATGAAGGCGACTTTGTCAAGGTTGATTTTATGGTGGATGTTATCAATAACATATTTATAAACTTTGTTGAACCTTTCCGAGTCCCTCTCATTAATGATGTTTTGTATAACAGGACTGGCCAGGTATTGATATCCATCATTAAGGGCAATCATTTCAAGGATAGTCATGAGTAGGGTAATCCGCTTGAATCCGTATGACGTATCAATGCTTTTCATTAAGAAGGCAATCTCATCACGGGTTTTCCCGGTTAATTTAATACCCCTTCTGGACTGCTGGATTATTTTCAGAATGATTTTAGACTCAGGCAAATTCCAAAAATCATTCTCCATTATTTCAGTATTGAAAAGGATATAAATAGCCTCCGATATACAAGTCCCCGTATTTTTATCACTACGCCATTCGTGAGAGACATTGGGGCCGATCATCACAAGGTCACCGGGGGGGCAAAGCGCTCGACAGAATCTCCGACATAACGGGTACCAGTACCCTGGACTACGAGTAATATTTCTACCTCGGGATGAAAATGGAGTAAGGATGGAAAATATTCAACCTTCATGTGATTAATATGAAATGAATGATTGATATTGACTTCAACCTTTTCAAAATTCGGCAACATGTCAATATTATGTTGTTTTTAAATACAATACTGCCACAAAAATAGTTAGATTATTGATACTTTTAACGGATATAATAAACTTAAACTGTCATTGATGATAAATATTTGATAATCTTAAGAAAAAAAACAACAATGACAAAGAAGATATACTTGGTTACGAATTCTTCTGTTACAAACAAAGCGGCTTTTCCTGCAATTGACGCTCATAATCACCTTTGGGGCAACTGGCAGGTAGACAGGGTCATTAAGACCATGGACGAGGTTGGGGTTATCAGCTATTGCGATCTTACCAGTAATGTGCGTATAGAATTCTCAGAAGGCGGCTATGTGATTAGGCCTGGCAATATTTCCGATTTCGTTGAGAATTGCTCCTTAAAATATCCCGGCCGGTTTTACTGTTTTACCATGTCAAATTTCGCACGGCCGGCATATAAACCACTTTTTGATGACCATAAGCGTTTCGTTGCTGAGTGTATTGAAACAATGAACAGACATGTTCAGCAAGGAGCAAGAGGACTTAAAATACTGAAAGAGCTTGGCCTTCATTATCGAGATTCCGGCGGTGAACTTATCAATTGCAACGACACAAGGTTGGCCCCTATATGGGAAGAAGCGGTCCGGCTCAACATACCGGTTTTAATTCATCAGGCCGATCCGGCAGGTTTCTTTGAGCCGGTAACTCCTGAGAATGAACATTATGAATCGCTGAAGAAATATCCATCATGGAGCTTTGCTGATCCTAAATATCCCCGTAAAATTGAACTGCTCAAAAGACGCGACGAACTAGTCAGACAACATCCAAACACAATATTTATTTTGCCCCATTTCGCGAACTATGCCGAAAATATTCCCTATGTGTCAAAATTATTGACTGAAAACCCAAATGTTTATATTGATTTTTCGGCAAGGATTGATGAATTGGGCCGGCAACCATATTCTTCCAGGGAGTTCTTCATAAAGCATCAGGACAGAATTATCTTTGGTACAGATATGCCTGCAAATATTGAAAGCTCAGTTGAAATGTACCGTGCCTATTTCAGGTTTCTTGAAACCTTTGACGAATCGTTTTACTCACCTGATTATGACGGTACCTTTGAACGGGCACGCTGGCCAATATGCGGAATTGGATTACCAAAAGAAGTTCTTAAGAAAATATATTATGAAAATATTCTAAAAATCATTCCTTCTCTGAAATTGGATATTAATTTAATAGTAAAATAATAAGTATATGATCAAAGCTAAAGTCGGATTTATTGTTTATGGTGTGCATAAAGACGGGTTATTGGACCCGATGGGAACCCCTTTCATTGATAGTAAGATTGTTTCAGGCGCCAAAAAGGCGCTGAAAAACAACGGAGTCGAGCTTGTTGAATATGATTTGGTTATTGCCTCAAAGCAGGAAGCCAGGGAATGCTTTGACAAATTCAAAAAAATGAACGATGTTGATGCGGTCGTTCTGTTTTCAGGCACATGGGTCTGGGCTTCACATTTGATTGCTGCAATCCGTGATTTCGCTACTTCTGGAAAGGGAATTGTTCTCTGGACCAATCCAGGCAGCCAGGGATGGAGACCCGTTGGCGGATTAGTTATGCAGGGTGCTTTAAAAGAGATCGGATTAAGACACAGATTTGTATATGGTAGTTTTGAGGATCCGAAGGAAATTGAGAAAATTACCTCATATTGTCATGCAAGCGCTATGAAGAATTCTTTGAATATGAGTACAATTGGAACATTTGGCGGCAGAGGGATGGGGCAGACATGTGGCGCCGCAGATCCTTCACAATGGATGAAAGCTTTCGGTGTGGATATAGATTCACGGGATACATCGGAATTACTGGATACTGCTAAAAAGATCTCCAAAGAAGAAATTGTTGAGGCTAAAAAAAGAATACAAAAGCTTTTTGCGGAGCCAATTCCGGAAAACGATCAGGCTGAACGTTCCATACGACTATATCTGGCTTTAAAAAGAATGGTAAAGAAAAATGGATGGGACTTTTACACCATTCAATCCTTCCCTGGCCTTGGTGATGAATATAGTGCAACATGTTTTGCCCAGAGCATGATACTCGAAGACGGAATGGGCACTTCAACCCTTGGTGATTTTAATACAGCCCTTACTGTAAAATGTTTGACTGATTTAAGCAAGGAACCGGTTTATTATGGCGATTTACAGCATATTGACAAGTCGAACAATGAAATAAAAATCATTGGAGACGGGGCGTGTCCTCCTTCTTTGGCAGGCAAGCTTGGTCCTGCCGGATTTGCAGAACACGGTATCCCAACTGAGGGAGAAGCGGGTGGTATATCAATAAAATTGGTTTGTAAGGTTGGCGAAGGGGTATTAGCCAGGCTTGGCCGAAACAACGGACAATTTGAAATGGTCATTACCCGTTGCAGTATTTTCGAACCTCCTGTCAATCAGCTTGAAAAGAGAAAAAATGAATGCGGTATCCCGTTCTGGCCTCATGGGTTTGTAAAAGCTGAATGTGATATTGATGCCCTGTTGCAGTCATGGAATAATGAATATGCCTGTCTTGGATATGGGGCGCACCTTTATGAAGAACTGAAAGCATTTTGTGAGATCACAGGAATAAAAGCCATTGCACTTTGATGGAAATCATAAAAGCCAATTTTGAAAACTGGCATATTCAATGTATTCCGGAGGATGGAGCGAGGATTTCGGTTCTGAAATATGCAGGTCATGATTTGCTTACCACAAATCCACCTGCGTTTAAACCTCCGGATAGATTTTATGGTGAATATGAAACCAGATCTGTATATGGTTATGATGATTGCTTTCCAACGGTTGATCCCTGCATTTATCCGGAGGAACAGTTTGGATGCAGGGATCACGGTGAATTATGTTGGAAGGAATGGAAGGTACAAACAAAGGGTAACAGTTTGATCTGTTATACGGATTGCCTCAGGCCGGAGGTCACCTTTAAAAGAATGCTGGAGTTTACCGGAAACAAATTAACATGGAAATTTGAAGTTGTAAATGTATCAGATAAAAAGCTTTCATTTCTGCATGTTATGCACGCTCTGCTGCCTTTGAAAAAAATTCAATACATAAAAATTCCGGAGTCCGGCAAAATTACAGATGAAATTAATTCAGTTAACCTTGGTCTGAAAAGTACTCATGAACTGGCTCAAAGTTTGCTTACCAGACAATCTGGAATTTATGAGATGCTGCTGCTAAAAGAAATCAGTGACGGGTCGGTTAAATTAGGTTTTAAGAATGGCCTGACCCTGCATATAAGTTTTGATATAAAGTTGTTTCCCACAATCGGAATATGGTGGAATAATGCCGGTTATCCTGAAGAAGAAGGACTACAACGCAAAGAATGTGCATTTGAACCCATTCCGGGCACTTGCAGCAATTTATCCAAATCCTTCGGAGATGGGATTTATTTAATGGCAGAGCCGGGAAAAACAGTAACCTGGGAAATAGACTGGGAAATAGAACGCAATGTTAATATAAATTAAAATCAGGGAGGAACCTTATGCCACTTATCCTTAACAGAAACAAAGTCCTTGATGTATATAATGAAGCCGCTCAAAAAAAATGGGTAATTCCTACATTTAATACAGAAAATCTTACTACCACAGAAGCGATTCTGTCGGCTACTCTCGAATACAGCCGGAAAATAAATCAACCTGATCTTCCTGTCACCATAGGAATCACAAATCAGTACAGCCATCGCAGCCAGTCTGTTTACTATACCCATACAAGACTCTGGGACATTGGACTGAGGCTGTTCATGGCAGACATTGAGGTCTTAACGGGCAAAGGATCTCCTTTTGAGAATCTTAAAGTTATGATACATCTTGACCATACCCAGTGGGATACCGACAAACCCTTACTTGAGTGGGATATGAACATGTTTTCCATGATCATGTATGATGCATCTTCACTACCTTTTGAAAAGAACATTAGATTAACCGCAGGATTTGTTGAAGAACATGGGCATAATATTGTTATTGAAGGTGCATGCGATGAAATTGTGGATGCTACCGGTGATACGAGGAGTGATCTTACAACTCCGGATCAGGCCATAAAATACCTGAACCAGACACGGGTGGATTTTATCGTTGCCAACCTTGGAACAGAGCACAGGGCAAGCGCTGCAGACCTGAAGTATCATGGTGATATGGCACGGCAGATCAGTAAACTGACCGGCACAAAGCTTGTTCTGCACGGTACCTCGTCCGTAGGCAATGATCAGATTAAAAATCTCTTTGATGATGGTATTGCAAAAGTGAATATCTGGACAATCCTGGAAAGGAACAGTTCTCCGGTACTTTTTGAGGACATGGTCAGCAATGCTTCAAAAATAACTGGAAAAGAAAAAGCTGAAGCAATGATACAATCACGACTGTTAGGTGATAAAGCTGACAAAACCAGTAAGGCATCGCTTTCACATTATACAACTGTTTACAGGCAGGATATTGTATTCAATGAAATGAAAAAAATAGTTCTTGATTATCTTAAACTTTGGTACATCTAAATGATCTCCTTATGAACCATTACATGGGAATTGACATAGGGACCAGTGGATGCAAAGCTGTAATCTTTGATGAGGATGGGCGGCAGGTTTCCATGGCCTACCGGGAATATGACATTATTTCAAAGAATACAGGATGGGCAGAACTTGATACCGATGAAGTAACCGGGAAGTGTTTTGAGGTGATCAGAGAATCTGCATCCCGTCTTGAGACAGGCTCAGTAAAGGGTTTGGGTATTTCCAGCCAGGGAGAAGCGTTTACAATGATCGATAAAGAAGGGAGGGCTCTATGTAATGCCCTTGTTTCTTCTGATATCAGGGCGAATGAAATGATTGGTCCATGGACTGAAAAATTCGGGGAAGAAAAGTTGTACCATATAACGGGCCATACACCACATCCGATGTTTTCGTTGTTCAAGTTGCTCTGGATTAAAGAAAACTCTCCTGAAATCTGGGCGAGAGCCCATAGGATCCTTTGCTTTGAAGACCTCCTGCAGTACAGGCTGGGAATAAAGAATCCCTCCATGGGCTGGCCTCTTGCCGGGAGAACCATGCTCTTTGATGTGGTTAACCACACATGGAATAATGAGATACTTGATAATACGGGGATTAGGAAAGAACAACTTTCTAATCCTTTACAATCAGGTACAATTGCCGGGTATGCAAATAAAGAAATTGCCCGGGACCTGCACCTTACAGAAAACACTTTTATTGTTACAGGGGGACACGATCAGCCCTGTTCTGCCCTTGGTGCCGGTGCAATAGAACCTGGTATTGCTGTTTACGCTTCAGGAACAGTTGAATGTATTACTCCGGCTTTTAATAAGCCGATATTTACCGAAGAACTGCATAAAAACAACCTGTGCACATACGATCATACTGCACCTGGTATGTATGCAACCGTTGCTTTTAGTCTGACTGGTGGCAATATTCTGAAATGGTTCAGGGATGAATTTGGAGCCACGGAAGTAGAACTGGCTAAGAAAACTAATTGCGATCCTTATGAATTGTTACTGAAGCAGATGCCGGAAGAACCTTCCAGGCTTCTTGTATTACCTTATTTTACACCCTCCGGTACACCCTATTTTGATGTTTCTGTAAAGGGTGCTATTCTCGGATTGGATATGTCGGTCACGCGCAAAGAGATCATGAGGGCCCTGCTTGAGGGCGTTGCCTTTGAGATAAAGTTGAATCTGGATATTCTTAAGCAATCGGGTTACGAGGTAAAGGAATTAAGGGTAATAGGAGGGGGAGCCAGGTCCCAAAAACACATCCAGTTAAAAGCTGATGTGATCGGTAAGCCAATCACCATACTGGATGTTACAGAAGCCGGTTGCCTGGGAGTAGCAATGCTTGTAAAAGCTGTCTATACGAAGCAGAACCTTGGTGATATTGCAATGAAATGGGTTAAGCCCATTTCTAAAGTTGAACCGAAGCTTCAGGATTACTATAACAAAAAATTTAACTTTTATAAGAAGTTGTATCCTGCTTTGAAGAAACTTCAATAATATTTAATGCTCAATCATTTCTATTCCTGCATCTATTTTGTCATTTTTAAAAACACTATTAACCTGAATTATTCATAAAAAAGGGGGTTTTGTTCTTCATTTATAACTTAAATAGCTATATTTGAAGTGCTTACAACAAAAAACCCCTTTTATACAATGATATACAAAAATACTGAAAATTCCACACAAGAACTTAACCTTTTTCCAATTAAAGGTAAAAACATTAAACTTAGTTTTAGCGGTGATCGCATAAGCAGAGCGATGGTGGATTATTGCTTCTTCGTGAGCTTGACAGCCAGCTAAATCTCTTATCATCAGCGAGTAACTGCATACATGACGAAAGGGATCAGCGTTATATTGATCATTCTGTTAAAGAACTATTGATACAACGAGTTTTTCAGATAGCAGCCGGTTATGAGGATTGCAACGACTGTAATGATCTGCGTGAAGATATGATATTT
>JBGOZX010000058.1:0-24247 GCA_041480425.1 Bacteroidia bacterium | reverse complement strand
ATTGAGCCAAAAACCCTGAAAGGTGTGCTGTAATCATAACCGAGGTTAAAGAATTGTGCAAGAGGCAGTTCTTCAATCGGATATTTCCATGTTTTACCCTTATCATAAGAGATTGTAAGACCACCGTCCTGGACATTCAGAAGATAATTTGAATTTGAAGGATCGATCCAAAGACCATGGTGATCAACATGAGGGCCGCGGAGCGATTTAAATGTCTTGCCACCATCGGTTGACTGGTTCATCATAAGGCCCATAGTATAAATTGTATTTTCATCGTTAGGATCGACTCTTATCTGTCCAAAAACCCAACCGTATGTTGCCGAATGTTTCTCCATGAATGTCTTCTGTTCAGGAGTAAGTCCGCTGACCTGTGTCCATGTTTCACCAGAATTATTGCTACGAAATACTGTAGCTCCTTTTATGACATCTTTTCTCTGGCGGCCATAAGAATCCATTTCACCTGGTTTTGCCGGATATGCAACTTCATAATTATCGACATAGGCATATAGAACCTTTGGATTTGACCGTGCAATATCAATTCCAATCCGTCCAAGTTTGTTCGTTGCAGGCAATCCGGTATTAATCTTCTTCCAGTTTTTACCTCCATCTGTTGATTTCCAGATCCCATTATTTTTTGTTGTTTCGTAAGTTCTGGGATCGTTCCATTTCAGACGCATTCTTTCCCATGTTGTGCAATAGATTATATTCGGATCTTTAGGATCGAGTACAAGGTCATAAACACCGGTATTTTCATCAACATAAAGGACTTTAGTCCAGTTTTTTCCTCCATCAGTAGTCCTGAATAATCCACGATCCTCATTTGGTGTCCATTCGTGACCAGTTACCGCAACATATACTATATTGGAATTCTTTGGGTTAATCCTTATTCGTCCGATCGTAAACGTGTTTTCCAACCCCATAAGATTCCAGGTCTTTCCACCATCGTTAGTTTTAAAAACTCCGCATCCTGCGTTTGAGCTGCGGAAAATATTTGCTTCTCCGGTTCCGACCCAGACTACATCCGGGTTATTCGGATCAATTGCGATATCTCCTGTTGAGGCAGTCGGCATGTCTTTAAAGACAGGTTCAAAAGTGGTTCCTTCATTTGTCGATTTCCAAACACCACCTGTAGCCGATCCGATCCAGATTGTATAATTATTTCCACGTGGAGAAACTGCTTCTACGTCTGTGCAGCGTCCGCTTATGTTAGTCGGGCCTATGAACTGCCATTTCAGGTCTTTGAATGGAGAGGCCTCTTTCATTTCAGCCTGTTTTGCGAAAAGAGCAACTTTATCTTTTCCGATTAATATAGGACTTTTAACTTGGCCGGTAAGTTTGATCGATGCAATAAGTATTGCAGTAAGGATGATTAATGACCTTGAAGCAAAGTATTTCCGGTTATTCATTGGTAGTGGTTTTGGTTAATTATTTTTTCAGTCGAAGATAGTTTCGAAAAATTTATGATTTTTTGCCTCGAAACACATTTCAATCTGGCTCCTGGTGTTACGTTCGGTTGAAAGTTCTGGTAATGAGTCAATTGAGAAGAAGCCGGCATCAAGGGTTTCAGTATTATCCCTGAAGTTATTTTCAATTAATTCGCATTCAACGAATATCTTATAAATCGTATATGGGAACAGAGCATTATTATGCTTATTTGCCAGCTGTACTGCAATAATTCGCTTTGGAGTAACATAAGCTCCGGCCTCTTCGGCACATTCTCTGATGGCTGACTCGCTTACAGATGTATTCACATCGGCCCATCCCCCGGGTAGTGACCATGCCCCGTCAACTTTCTCCTTTACCATAAGGATTTTATCATCTTTGAAAACAGATGCTCTGATATCGACTTTCGGAGTCTGGTAACCTGTTTCGGAAGCAAATAGATCCCTTATCTTATTATTGTCGATATCAGTGTATTCATTTAATATTTCGATGGTAATATTCCTGATCTTTTCATACCTGTCAAGGTCATAACAGTCGTTTGAAAAAGTCAAACCGGCCTGTGCAATTGACTGAAGCTGTGAGGCCCATTGAAGCCATTTCGTATTCATAGGTATATCAGATTTATTCAGCAAGAAATATAGACAATTATATTCATGATTTCAATTTTTATAACTGATTATCCTGCAAGTCGATAGCATGATTATCTTTTTTGTAACAATTACTTAATCTATTTGCAACCGGCCTGTAATAATGATAGCTGACTTTTGTATCATGAACCGAGCCCCGATGCATCGGGACGAGCTGCATCATACCATTAAAAACAATTGAAAAATGATGAAAAATCAGGTTAACCCAAATATAAAAGAAATGAAGAAACTTCTGGCAATCACAATTTTTGCATTGTTATCAGTTTTTGCATACCCGCAAACGCTGAAGATAGATTCTCTGAAGGAGGTGATCGACAGACATGAAGGAAAGATTAATGCCCTGGATGAAAGAGTATTAGTTAATGAAGCCGACCTCGGTAAACTGAACAAAATAAAAGTCTCGGGTTATATTCAGGCACAATGGGAGAGTTACGATAAGGATCTGGTTAAGACAAATGAACCAACTAATACCTTTTTTATCAGAAGAGCAAGAATTAAATTTACTTATGAGGCTTTGGACGGAGTTAAATTCGTTTTGCAGCCCGATTTCAGCACCGGAAACCTTTCTCTGAAAGATGCTTACGCAGTAGTGAATCTTCCCAAACTTAAAGATTTTACATTATGGGCCGGTCAGTTTAACAGACCTAATTATGAAGTTGAATACTCATCAAGTCAGAGAGAGGTTCTGGAACGCTCAAGGGTTATAAGAGCTATCTATCCGGGAGAAAGAGAGATTGGAGTGAAGCTGGAATATATCGGATCAACTATTCCTTTGAAATTTCAGTTGATGGCGATGAATGGCAACTTCACAGGCTCACAGGCAAAAGATGTTGATTCAAAGAAAGACATCATGGGGCGTCTAGTTTACTCGATAAAACTTCCAGGTGCAGGTATAGGAATTGACCTGGGACCAAACTTTTACTATGGTGGTAACAGAGCAAAAACCAACAAGTATATTATAAACACTATGGGAGTTGCAGACAGTATTAATGTGGGTGATTATCTAGACAAAAAATGGGTAGGTGGTGAAATACAGGTATTTGCTGATATCCTTGGTGGTCTGGCAATCAAAGGTGAATATATGGCTGGCACAAATTCAACAGCAAGTACTATGGTGGTAGCCGCTAATGCTTCAGCTACAGTAAAAAAAGCAGGTGCTAATACGCTAAAGAATTTTGCAGGTTATTATGTATATTTGATCAAGAATATCGGACCTAAGAATCAGATTGTTGCACGTTATGATTATTACGATCCTAATACCAAATTATCAAGTGATGCTTCCGGGAAAGATATTAATTACAAGACTCTGACTCTTTCATGGCAACATTATCTGAATGACTTTATCAGGATTTCTCTGAACTACGAAATGCCCAAAAATGAGACCAATGCAACAAACCCAAAAGATTTGAAGGATAATACTTTTGGAGTAAGAATTCAGGCAAAATTCTAATACTATTAAATCAAAAAATCAAAACGAAGAATAAAATCAGAAAAAATGAAAAACATTAAATCAATATTTGTAGTCGCGGTAGTGGCAATAATAATCTTGTCCACAGCTTTTGTCGAGCAGTCAAAGATCACTGTAAAAGGTTCTGATACAATGGTAATCCTGGCACAGAAATGGGCAGAGCTTTACATGAAAAATAATCCGACGGCATCAATTCAGGTAACCGGGGGAGGTTCGGGGGTTGGTATTACAGCACTGATCAACGGAACAACTGATATTTGCAATTCAAGTCGCCCAATGAAACAGACAGAAATAGAAAAGCTTAAGGCCCGTTTTAATACTCTGGGTGTTCAGATCCCGTGTGCGAAAGACGGAATAACAATTTTTCTGAATGAAGCCAATAAAGTTCAGGAGCTTACACTCAAACAATTAAGCGATATTTACACTGGCAAGATAAGGAACTGGAAAGAAGTTGGAGGGAATGATTCTGAAATCAGAATGTATGGTCGTGAAAACAGTTCCGGAACCTATACATATTTCCATGATGAGGTTGTAAAAGCCGATTATGCTGCAAGCGTTCAATCTCTGCCCGGAACAGCTGCGGTTGTTAATGCTGTAAAAAAAGATGTCAATGGTATCGGTTATGGTGGTGCAGCTTATGCGGTTGGTGTAAAACATTCCAAAGTAAAAAAGGATGCTAACAGTCCTGCATTCCTTCCGACAGCTGAAACAATTGGTAAAGGGGAATATCCTATTACCCGCTTCCTGTATATGTACCTGAGAAACAGGCCTACAGGTGAAACCAAAAAGTATATTGACTGGATATTAAGCCAGGAGGGACAGATGGTAGTTACGGAAGTCGGATACTTCCCATATAAATAGTCATTTTTAGAGGCTAGAGGTTTTAGGTAAATGGGGCTGGGCTTGTCAGAAAAACACTGGCAAGCCTGGCATTTTATAAGGAAAAAGGAAAAAGGAGAAAGTTGAGAATTTTAAAGTTTATAGTTCCCCTCCTGGGAGGGGCGAGGGGTGGGTTTTAAATAAAGGCAAAAGGCAAAAGATAAAAGTAAAAAGTAAGTAGGGAAAAGAAATGATAAAAGAACTTATCAGATTGAAAAGTAAGAAGCAACACGCAGCAAAGGATATACTAACTTTTAATAAGAAAAGATTTCGTTTTTCGGACTGGTTTGTGGAGAAGGTAATCAAAGCGGTGGCCTTTCTTTCTATTGCGGTGGTTATCCTGATCTTTATTTTTGTTTTTCGCGAGGCTTTTCCGATTTTTAAAATGGATAAAAAGGAAGCAGTAGCGTCTGAATTGCTGGTACAGGAAAGTTATGGAGGTGCAGGCAGTGAAAGTGGATCGGTTAAAACCATTGACAATCAGGTTGCCAACTCCAATAAAATCCAGGCCTCCGGTGAGAAACCCTCTTCCTCACTTCTTTCAAAAACATGGATGCCGGTATCTGATAATCCGCGTTATGGTATGTTGCCGCTGTTCCTGGGTACCCTTAAAGTAACTCTTATTGCATTGTTGTTTGCGGCACCCATTTCAATTCTTGCTGCAATTTACACATCAATGTTTGCAAAACCGCGCATCAGGGAGGTAATAAAGCCTGTGATTGAACTGCTTGCCGGATTTCCCTCTGTAGTAATTGGCTTCTTTGCTTTAATGGTAATGGCAACAGTATTCCAGAATATTTTTGGTTATGCAAGCCGGTTAAATGCTTTTGTGGGAGGAATTGCGATGGGACTAGCGGCAATTCCTATCATTTATACTCTTACAGAAGATGCATTAACCGCTGTGCCCAGGACTTTTACAGAAGCCAGTCTTGGCTTAGGTGCAAGCAGAAGACAGACAGCATTTTATGTTGTGTTACCTGCTGCTGTGCCAGGTATTTTTGCTGCTGTAGTACTAGGTATCGGAAGGATCTTCGGTGAAACCATGATAGCTCTTATGGCAACCGGAAATGCTGCCATGATCTCAATGAATCCGTTTGATTCCGTCAGAACTTTATCAGCTACAATCGGTGCAGAAATGGCAGAGGTGGTTTTCGGTGATACTCATTACAATGTATTATTTTTAATAGGTTCATTACTTTTCATCTTCACGTTTGCGCTCAATGCATTAGCTGAATTCTATTTTAAGAATCAGATAATCAGACGCTATCAATCAAAAAAATAACATAAAAGAAATGAACAGAACCTTAAAAGATACGATAGTCGAGAGTTTGACAGGCGTTTCTGTTCTGCTGATAATATTCATAATTGTTTCAATTCTGGCAATTACAATTGTCGGGGGATGGCCGAACCTGAACTGGACCTTTTTATCAGAATTTCCCAAGGATGGCATGACAAAGGGAGGCATTTTCCCCGCGATTGTAGGAACAGCAGTGATGACAATAATAATGGCTGTTGCAGCGGTCCCTTTTGGTGTAATTACAGCAATATATCTTGCGGAATATGCCAGCGAAAAATCTGTAATTGCCAAGACGATCCGGTTTGCTGTAAAAACTCTTGCTGTTGTACCATCAATTATTTTCGGGCTGTTCGGACTGGGATTCTTTATTGGCTTTATAGGCAAGAATATGGATGGCCTTCTGAACGGAGGAGAGCTGAGATGGGGCCAGCCGAATATACTCTGGGCAAGCTTAACTATGGCACTGCTAACACTTCCAGTTGTAATTGTTTCTGTTGAGGAAGCAATACGGACTATACCGAGAGAGATGCGCGAAGCAAGTCTGGCTCTTGGAGCTACTAAATGGCAGACTATAAGAAGAATTGTATTACCAGGCTCGGTTTCAGGAATACTTACAGGTACAATCCTTGCAGTAAGCCGGGGTGCCGGAGAAGTTGCCCCGATTTTGTTTACAGGCGCAGCCTACTTCCTTTCCGATCTGCCAAAATCATTAAGTGACCAGTTTATGTCGCTCGGATATCATATATATATTATGTCGACTCAGTCATCAAATGTTGATGCAACTCTGCCTATCCAGTTTGCAACCACTCTGGTATTGTTGCTTCTAACATTTTCACTGAATGCAGTCGCAGTTACATTAAGATACAGAATAAGAAAAAGAGCAAAATAATTACTTTTTCATGAACGATATTAAAGTAAAAGTCAAAGATTTGTCGCTCCGTTATGGGACCAATCTTGCATTAAAGAACATTTCAATGGATATCCCGGAAAAAATGGTAACAGCGTTTATCGGACCGTCGGGATGTGGAAAATCCACTTTCCTGAGAACGCTTAACCGCATGAACGATCTGATTGATAATGTTACTATTGACGGGGAAGTATATATTGACAATTTAAATATTTATGATAAGAACATTGATGTCGTTAACCTGAGAAAGAAGGTAGGAATGATTTTTCAGAAATCGAATCCTTTTGCAAAATCTGTTTATGATAATATTGCTTTCGGTCCAAGGATTAACGGTATCAGTCAGAAAAGCATACTCGATGAAATAGTCGAACACTCATTAAAACAGGCAGCTATCTGGGATGAGGTAAAAGACAGGTTGTTCAATTCAGCTTTAAGCCTTTCAGGTGGACAGCAACAGCGTATATGCATTGCCAGATCGCTTGCTGTCAATCCGGAGATAATATTGATGGATGAACCAGCAAGTGCCCTTGATCCCATTTCAACTGCAAAGATTGAGGAGCTGATTCATGAACTGAAAAAGCAGTACACAATAATTATTGTTACCCATAACATGCAACAGGCTGCTCGGACAAGTGATTTAACAGCTCTTTTTTATCTGGGAGATCTTGTTGAGATGAACAGAACTGAAGTAATCTTTTCCAACCCGGGTAAAAAGCAGACAGAAGATTATATTTCAGGACGTTTTGGATAAAACCGGAAAGAGATCATTATTTTGGAAGAGTGAACAGGAATTCAATTCCTCCTCCGGTTTTGTTCCTTACCTGAATATCTCCTTTATGTAACAGTATTGCATTCTTAACAATGGCCAGACCGAGTCCGGTACCACCGCTCTTTCTTGACCTGCCGGAATCAATACGATAGAAGCGTTCAAATACCCGCCCGAGATGTTCTTCAGGAATACCAACACCATTATCAGAAAATGAAAAATGACAGAATTTTTCATCCTGGTTATATAATGCCACTGTAATAGTTGTATTATTACCTGAATAGTCAATCGAATTTTCAAGCAGGTTCTGGAAGACAGAGGTTATAAGAGAACGGCTACACATGATAGAAACATCATCATCAATGTCTAGTTCTACCTTCATTCCCCTTAATTCAATAGCAGATTTGAAATTGTCTTTTACCTCACGCATAATTTCCCTGACGTTTATTTTCTCTTTAGAAAAGGTGCTACCGGCCTCCTCTATCTTATTGATAACCACTATATCGTTTATCAGCTCAGTAAGCCTGTCATTCTGGGCCAGAGCCTTTTCAAGGAAATACTTTTGCTTTTCCGGGTCCATACCGGGTTCATTAATAAGTGTTTCAATATAACCTTTGACCGAAGATACGGGAGTTTTCAGTTCATGGGCAATATTGGATGTCATCTCCTGTTTAATCAACCGGTTTTTCTCAGATACAGTTATGTCACTCAGTATTACCTCGAAACTATTATCATGAAATACAACACATTGGACTTTGAAGAACTTGCCGTTCTTGCCAATCTGATACTCCATCTTTGGCAAGTCTGATGATTTTATTTCAGTACCCGACTGTTTTTCAATGAATTCAAGAGCTGGAATGAACTCCCTTACTTTGAAAAAATTTACCGAAGAAATTGTCAGTTCCCCGGAAATCATATTCATGAATTGTATGAAGTGGTTATTGGTGAGTATCTTTGTTTTGTCTTTTGAAAAAAAGGCGATTCCCTCATTTAAGGCATTCAGATGGCTGAAGAGCTTCTCCTTTTCATTAGCAAGTTCGTTTTGCGTTTTAAGCATTTTATGATAGATCTCAAGAATCTCTTCCCCTATAATACCGAGTTCGTTTTTTGGAAATCTTGAGTCAAAATCAAAAGGTTCATTATTTGACACCCGCAGTGCGAAATCTTTAAGTCTGGCTATTGACTTTCCGAATTTATTGGTGACCACCAGCAATACAAGCCAGATTACGATGAATGAGAGAGTGATAACGATGAGAAAATATTTTTTTGCTGTAAGGAAACTGATGACTTTTATATCGTAAACTACTGCTGCCCTGATATAGTACCTTGTGTAATACTTTGAATAATAATAGTATTTCTCACCTGTTGTTTCCGATTTTCGGATAGTCTTACCAAAGTCCGAATAGAGCGATTCACTTATCTCAGGCCTGTTCTTATGATTCTCCATACTTTTCCAATCGCGGAAAGAACTGTCATACAAAACATTTCCTGAAGGACTTACTATAGTAATGCGCAGATTCTCATGCGGCAACAACTTAACTATTGAGTCTGCAAGAACCCAATTGCCATTTTCATAAATCGAATTTGCCCTGATATAATTATCAATAACCTTTGTAATATTATCAAGTTCGTCATTCAGGGTTGAAATCCTGAACTCTTTTTCCCTTTTATAGAGATAGGTTAGGATCAGAAGTGTGAATAGTACAAATATTGATGAATAATATATGAAAAGATTATTTCTGAACTTATTCCTTGTGATCATTTCTGAAAAATTAATAAATTAAAATTCAAAAAAGTAGCCATAACCTGTCTTATTTTTCAATGATGGACCATACTGCCCGAGTTTAGTTCTTAGCCTCGTAATATTTACATCAACAGTCCGTTCAGTGACTATAACATCCTGCCCCCAGATTCTCATAAGCAGATCTTCTCTTGAAAAGACTTTCCCCTGGTTTTCAAGCAGCACTTTAAGGATCTCGTATTCCTTTTTTGTAAGTTCAACACGTTCATCATTTATTATCAGTCTTTTGCGGATTGTATCCAGATCGATTCCGTTGAATTGTATAATGGATTTATTATTAACCTTATCAGTATAGGATCTCTTTAGAACAGCTTTTACCCTGGCTGTTAATTCATTAACAGAGAATGGCTTGGATACATAATCATCAGCGCCCAGACTGAATCCTGTAAGAATATCATTTTCTGTATCCTTTGCAGTAAGAAAAATCACCGGGATATCAATTTTCAGTTCTTTTCTCAGCTTGTCAGCAAATTTAAACCCCGACATGGGCCCCATCATAACATCGAGAAGAACCAGATCAAAGTTTCCCAGCGGCCTCTTAAGTGCCTCTTCTGCAGAATGTGCAACCTCTGTATAATAGCCTTCATTGCTGAGATTATACTGAAGGATTTCGCATAGATCCTCTTCATCATCCACTATTAGAATCCGTTTTCCTTTCAGGTCCATGATAGTTCAGATTTGAAATATTCTATTCGAGAAGTGACGGATTTGAATTCAGACCGGCGTGCCTTATATCGGTACCCTGAATTGAATATATTGATGCCTCAGCAATATTGGTGGCATGATCAGCAATTCTTTCAAGATTCGTAATTATATCTTTCAGATCAACGTAGCTGAGCAACATCTCTTTTGTTCTATCAGTGACATTCGCTTTAGAAATGCTGTTTATCAGCAGTTTACGGTTCATATCGTCAACTATTTCATCATTTTTTATGGTCCAGACTGCATACTCATTATCGTTGTTTATAAATGAGAGCAGCGATTTTTCAACCATTGAAATTCCGGATAGGAGCATTACGATAAGCACCTCAACCATAGCTTTAAATTCTTCAGATTCTTTAATATTCTCAATTGCATGAATAATGTTGATAACACGATCGCCAATTCTTTCGAGGTTTATTGACATCCTGTAGATTGCTATAATTTTACGAATATCCGATGCAACAGGCTGATAAAGAACAATGGAGTTGATAAATTTGTCACTTATCAAAACTTCATATTTGTCAATTCTATTTTCATTTTCATTTAGTTCAATTTTGATCCGCTTGCGTTCTTCTTCCTCCGATCCGGCCATGTATTTTTCGAGAAGTTTAAGCTGACTAAGAATAATGTCTGCCATCTCTTCAAATGAAGCGAGTATGTCGAGTATTGATTCTTCTCTCTTTGTGTTCATCCATGATTTTATTAAATTGTTTCGATACTTGAATTACCTGTAATTATTAAGATACTCACCGGTGCAAAGTTAACTTCATTTAGTGTTACAGTATCAGGTATTTGTTACTTAATTGTTACAATTTGGTTAACTTTCAAATGAAATTATTGAATATCAATTACTCCCTTCTTCGCTTTCCATCGGCCGCCATGCGCCTACGCTGAAGCTTCAGCGCAAGCGTAAGGCTTGTCGCCTACGCTCCAAAGCTTCAGCGACGGAGCGCCGACGGCGCAGCGCGTATCTCTGCGCCTTTGCGTAGCCGCTTCGGCGCAGCAAGGTCAGCGAAGCAAAGTAGGGATGGGGCAAATAATTGATTTTCAAGCACCAGCCCATTTTTATTAAAGAGAACAGGTAGTCATTTTAATTCATAAATTGCAGGTTCTAATTCAGTTAATCATGAGAGTGAAGATAGCAATCTCAGTTTTATTCTTTTTTGCAGCGGGCATCGTAAAAATTTATTCGCAAACTTTTAATCAGCCTAACATAGGTCTCAAAAGTCATGAGACGCTGGAAATCAGAAAGATTGAAATAACTCCTGAAAAGACAATAGTTTATCTTACTATTGAAAATCGAATTGCGGAAGGGAACTTCTGTGCTGATAAAAACATTTTTATAATTTATCCCGATGGCAGCAGGTTGAAACTGACTAATGCAAACAACATTCCTGTTTGTCCCAATTCTTACAAATTCAAAACACCAGGGGAGAAGCTCGATTTCACCTTGTCATTCCCTCCTTTAAAAGCAGGAACAGAATGGATAGATATTGTGGAAGATTGCGCCAGCAATTGTTTCTGGTTTTATGGTGTAACGCTCGATAATGCTCTGAATAAAAGACTGGATGAAGCTTTTTTACTGGCCTCGAAGAGAAAACCTGCCGAAAATATTGTTCTCTTTAAAACCATTCTTGATAGTATTGACAGGCAGAACTCTGGAATAGAAGGGTTGCTTTATATCAATATTATTAATGCTGCCGTTGAGGATGCAGATAAGTTAAACACGATGGTCTGGTACAAAAGGATGACCTCTTCCCATGCACCACGACTAGGCTCTTATATTAAATACCTAAACGACAAAGGAATAAAATACTAAACTAAACGACTAAGCCTCACCCCAAACCCCTCTCCCAGGGGAGAGGGGCTATATAATTAATAATCTGATTATTACCCCCTTCTCTCTTGGGAGAAGGGGGCAAGGGGGATGAGGTAAACAATATAAAAAGAGGCTGTCCTTATGAGACAGCCTCTTTATAAAAATTTGAACAACTTTATTCTAGAATCTGAAATCTACTCCAACAGCTACTATAAAAGCGTTTTTTGAATAGGATTCAGTTGCCGGAATGTTTGTACCGGTAGCCGAGAAAATATGATCGATAGTTTTCTCGTTTTTCTGGTACATTGTATAGCTTGCACCTAAGTTAATCTGAAGATTATCCATGATTGAATATGCTCCACCGGCGCCGAAAGTCTGCGTACCAAGACCATAGGTGAGGTCGCTCTGGTATTTACTATTGACACCTTTATTAGCATAAACATATCCACCACTTACAAGAAGCTTATCTGAAATGTTAAATTCTAGGCCTCCCTGTATTGACATACCGTTATTAGCAATAATATCCTTGTTTGCGATATGTGTTGATGGTGTAGATGAATTCAGGTCAGCATCAACCTTATGGCCGTAGTCGGCGGTTTTATCAAAATAGTAGTTCGATCCAAGCGATACTTTAAGATTTTCGAATAACCTATAATCAACACCAACTGAAAGCATTGCAGGCATATCATTTCTTGTCATGGCACCATTGGGGAACATTGTAATAGGAGTCCCTGTGGCAGTATAGCCGATTAATAAATCTTTTACTGTCTTGTTCTTAAGCTCAAGTTTCGTGGCCATCTCATATTTGATACCAATATTCAGATTCTCAGAAGGAGAGATGTTAACACTGAAGACCGGGGTGATACCCGAGCCTGTCTGAGAAACATCTGCTTCCTGGTCACCCAGAAGAGTTGCTGTGGCTGTGTATTTTGCAGCAGCACCTTTGAAGACAGCATCAGCTGTCGAGATGGGTACTGTTATGGGGGATCCAAATGCAGCCAAAGCACCTTCAAGTTGTAACCTCTGGATATGTGTGATTGCCGTTGCAGCTTCTGCCTGCGCAAGAGTCATTCCTCCTAAAGCTGGATTGTAAGCGATCAGTGCTGTTGTGCTGGTAGCTGCGGTTGTAGCACTTGTTGCAATCCCTGTCATAATAAGGTCGGCCCTGACCCATCCCGAAGGTAACTGAACTTCAATATTTTTCAGGTAACCCTCGTAAGTGTTTTTGGCAGTAACATACCGGAGCCCGGCGGCTACTGATAACCAGTCATTTATTTTATATGATAAACCACCCTGGAACCCAAAGAATGTAGAGCTCCCTTTGAAATAGGCATCTAACCTGTATGCAGTAGCACCCTTTGAGGCAGCCAGTGAAGGAACAAGGTCAGATGGGCTCATTTCAAATGAGGGTAATCCTTTTTCGTAAAGAGCGCCACCTCCACCACCAATCGGACCAAATCCGAGTGAGAAAGCGAGCTTGTCCATTTTACAAACCGCAAATACAGTGGGGAATGTAAGAGCAGATACCGTCCCTTTGTACAAATGTTCATTGAGGCCAAAGCCACCACCGGGCCCTGAATAAGAGTTCGTAATTTCTCTCGTCTGAAAAATAGACTGGTTTGAAAGGGAAACATGAAATCCATTCTCCAGTTTCATTAATCCTGCGGGATTAAAATATGCAGCATCAATTCCGGTTGATGCATTTCTGGACGGAAGACGAACCCATGCAGCACTCTGGTTTGTGTTGGTCACCAATCCTCCGGCAAACAGACTACCGGTAATAAATGTTACAGCAATTAATGTCAAAATCTTTCTCATAGGATAGTTTTTAAGTTTAAAATTCAGGAACATTCTGCACTGTTAGTGCAAAATACCCCTTTTCCTTTAATGTTTAATCAGGTTAACTTATATGAATCAAAGAACAAAAATCGGTTCAAATGTAGAAAAATATTTCATTTCTGCAATAAGTCTAAAATAGTATATTGATTTTAAGTCAATTGAGTAGTGTTAACCGAGGTTATTCGAAAATTCAAATGGGTCTGAACGCTATGCTGTCTGTCGCTTTGCTCCGTCTCAAGACTTCAAGACAAGTCCCGCCTTACGGGACAAGACCTCAAGACAGTGACCGAAGAGGGCCGAGTGTAAAGAAAATGTCCGTTGGACATTTTTAGCGAGGAGCCAGGCTTGTGGGGAGTAAGACAGCCCGCAGGGCGTAAAGACTTATTTACCGTTCAATAATACAAAGTCCTCATATAGTCCGTAGTCAAGCATTTGATAATCAGAGCCGGCCGGATATGTTTTTACATTCCTCCATAGCCAGGGAGAAACAAAACCAGGTTCAGGATTATTATGATGCGGACCCAGTAGGTTCTTAAGACTTCCGATCACTTTTACGTCAATCGTGTTAATGCTTGGTTTGATAAGTCCGGTAACATTGGTCCCATAAGGAGGAAAGGCAATTACTGTTGCAGGTTGTCCATTTACCATGACTTCCACAATAGTCCCCTTCCAGTTGCCAAGCCGCACTTCAAAGTTTCCTTCCGGCTTTTCAATATTATACTCCCTGGAATATGTTACACCCCATGAATAAAATGGCATTCCCTGTTCCTTCCATCTGCCAGCTGTTAAAGATTTAACAGGAGCCTCTATTGACCATCCTTTATCTATGGGCTTAACAGAAAAGTTACCAATAATATAAACAGGTTCAATTTCAGCATGTATTGACATTGGGGATGCTTTCAAGGTAATAATATTGTCACCCGTTTTTATATATTTACTAATATTATAAACACCAAAAGCGCGGTCGAGCCACCACTTGCCCTCTTCGTGTTTTACTTCAGTTCCATTCACTGAAACTTTCCATAAATATGTCCTTTCAACAATTGCTTTGAAAGAGGAATAATCAAAATTTCCTTTTACAGGGAAATGGTAAGTTGCCGTAAACCCTGTATTGAGTCCAAAAGTATCCCTGTCAACTATATTTGTCCTGAACTGAACTGAAGTGTTCCATGGATTGCCGTTTTTAAATCCGTAGTATTTAAAGACCTTATCAGCAGCATTATACGTATGCAGATCTTTTGTCAGTTCATCACCAACAAGAATATCGCAGAATTCAATTGTCAGTGCATTGTCAACATCTCTTGAAATGGTCATTGGAGAGGTGGCAGCAACAGCATTAAGGTTTTGTGCTTTTACTGGTATTGTGTACTCTCCTTGTTTCACTGCCGGAATATACAGTAGCAGACTCCCAGCCGGAGCGATGTCGTATGATAAATTTATATTTTCTCCTTCCTGCGAGTTGGCATAGCCATTTATTTCACCAGTAAGGGTATTCATCTCGATTGCACCGGCACCTTTTACTTTAAGCGAACCTGTCAACTGTTCTTTCAGACTTGAGTTAACCAGGAAAAGCACCTGACCATCGGCCAAAATTCTACGATGATGATAAAGATTCCCGCCAGATACACCTGAAAAACTGAGAGTTGGATCAGAGAAATATTTTGTTATCGTTTCAGAGGTCAGATTCTCTTCACTATTGATCTTATCAGCATTTTTTGCCAGGAATTCTTTTAATCCTTCACTTGTTGCACCATCAACAAGTGATGGAACGGAGAAGGCAATCAAAGTACCACCATTTGATACAAACTTCTCGAGGAGTTTGTATGTGGCAAGATCGAGGTTCTCCATCAGAGGCGGTATGACAACCCTTGAATAACTACATTGGCCAAGCACAAATTTCCCGTTTTTAACTGCACCAAGATCTTTAATCATGTTTTCTGATCCCAGATCATATTCAACCTGATTTTTTTCAAGTTTTGTCACAAACGACTGAAAAGCCTGGCCAATGTCAGTTACTTTTGGATTTCTTTTTGCGTAAGAGTCATATAACCAGTCAGTTGTAGTTGGTTCCAGCACCAGGATATCATTGATCTGCCTTCCTGCTGATAATGCTATGGAAAGTCTTGCATAATGGTCATTAATATATTTATAGTCGTTCCACCAGGGCTCATGATAGTCGAAGGTAGGAGGGTAATCATATTTTCTGGCTCCTGCAAGAGTGAAATAGGTAAGATGCTGGTTCATCAGATTAACACCCAGGGCATATTCCCAATCGCCGTTACGTTTCATATCGGTAAATGTCAGGTCCCAGCCTGAACCACCGTAAGTTTCGCTCAGTTTTCTCTGCCTGCCGGTCTGGTTTGCAGCACTTGCCAATTCCTTAACAGCTCTTACATTACCAAATTGCGCCTTTGAGGTTGAATCATCCCACTGGTTGAAGAGCATATCTATTCCGGGAACATGGTGCCATGCATACATCGCCATGTTATCGCCACCCGGACGCATATTGGGCCATTCATGTTCCCAGTAATGACCGGTAAATTTCAGACCTTTCTCTTCACAATATGCATACCATGGTTTTGCCCAGCGGTCAATGAAAAGCTGAAGAAGAGTCTGGGTATAGTTATGCCTCACCTTTTTCCAGTCTCCAACCTCTTCATACAGGGAAGGGAGTTGAGCCCGGAGATCATAATGCCATTTATTCTGAAAGACATCGAACAAGTCAGGGGTCCAGCGAATGCCACCGGGAGAATCTATCTGTGGTTCATCGGTAAATGTGCCGGGAACAGTTTTTCCGAATTCGGTTCCAAGATACTTCTCATAACCCGTCATTGTGATATCGATAAACTTTTCAGTAACCCCGGGATAGAGCAGGTCAACATATGAAAAGCCTCCGTACCAGTCACTTTTTCCGTTATAAGTTTTTGAGAAAAGAAGATATTTACCTGGTTTCCCTTTTTCACCTTCGATAGAGGATGTGATGTTGATAAAGGTTCCATTTTCTTCTTTCAAGCAGAGGTAATACTTACCGGCAGTGTCCGGGAGAGTTTCAAACCTTGTCATCTTCAATCCCTGTCCCTGGTTATAAGATTCAGGCATCTGGTCAGGAACATGGCCGCCGGCAAACCCACTGGGGTAGGAGTTCTCATCATAAATCCATACATCCATACCCAGCTCTTTCCCTTTTTCGACTGTATATTTAAATAGTTCGAACCATTTATCAGACAAGTATTCTGTTATTAATCCGGGACGAGGATGTATGAACACCTGTCTGCTTCCTGAATTCTTAAAATCATTCATGTAATTATCAATCTCCTCTTTTGTTATTTCAGCATTCCAAACAAAGAATGGGGCTGTGGTATATTCTTTTGAAGGTTGTTTAAATTCTGCTAAAAGGGAAGCAAGGTCGTTTATTTTCACTTCATTGACAGCAGGTTTTTTGCATGAAGCAAGGAAGATTATTAATACTGTTATAGCTATTGGTACTGGTCTGAGACTAAGTGATTTCATAAGACTTTGGTAATTATTGGTTATTTGTTATAGGTTATTTGTTATTCGTTATTCTGACATAATTCACATAAAATATCTTTTGAAGATACAAAAATAAAGTTCCTGTAAGAAAACTGTAGTACCCTGATCTTCAGCAAACCTTTATAACTTCCATTTCGAGCAATTCTCCGAGTTTCTGAATTTTCGATGCGATATGCCCCACTCCTGCTGCACAATGATGAGCAGGTCCGTAACTGTTCCATGTGTTTACAAAGTTTTTCACTCCGATGGGAAACTTATAACGGCTGTTCGTGTTTCCGATCTCAAGGATTGGACCGGGAACAGATTCTCCCTCTGCTGTCAGCAGCATAAGCTTTCCATCTGCCTTCTGGACGACAGAAAGGAGAGTTACTTTTCCATGTTTTACAGACATTTCAACTGATAGTCCCTTTCCGACCTTTCCATGAAAAACGTCCAGCGGTTTTACCCTGGTTTTTCCTTCAGCAATTGCCAGGTGTCCGGGGCCATCGTGCCCCATTAATACGACATCATCTTTAAAGTCAAGTGCATAGAATTCAGTGAATGATCCTCCTGCGCCAAAAATGTCCATTATCTTCATCGCCTGAACATTCTTTATTTCATATTCTCCTGCAACCGGAATGCCTCTTGCTGTAAGCAATGAATTTGCAAGGATTATTGAGCTTATTGCAACTTCAATTTCGGGAACACCTGTACCGCTGTGGAAATAGGCCAGGGAACCCAGATCGTGCTTTTTAACAAGTTTATCCAAAGCTACAGAAGTGGAAGCAGCTTGTTCCAGATCATCACCTGAACAGTCGGGGCTAATATCAAACTCGTTATAAAACACCTTCAGCCGATCGTCAATATCCTTTTTTGAGACTTCTCTTCTGTAAGAGGCAAGTTCCTCAACCTCAATCATTTCTATATGTCCACCAAAGTGGGCATATTGCTGTGTCAGATCAGAGTAGATATCAAGCATGCCTCCATAATAATGTCCCATGCATCCCAGCCTGTTATGCGACATAATTTTAGCTACCAGTGCTGCCTCAATCCATTCGGAAACCTCTTTCCAGCACTCTTCATCATCATGGAGAACTCCTGTGATCTGATGGAATCTGATACCCGTTCTGAGAAAAACATTTGCAATTTCAGGAACAGGACAGGCAGAAACATTACCTAACCAGACTCCGGTCATTTTGGTACGGTCGTTAAGCTTATTAAACTTCTCATAATCAATAGCTTTTTCCGGTGCAAGATTTAAGATTATGACAGGTACTTTGACTCTTTGTACAACCGGTAAAACCGTTGAAGACAATGCATATGTGGTGACATACAGAAACAGGATGTCAACATCAGCCTGACGGAACTTATGACCGGCATCAAATGCCATGGAAGGATTATCAATCAATCCAAGATCGGTAATGTCAACGTCATGCGAACCCAGTCTGGTATGAACTACAGCCATGTATCCCTCAAGCCGTTCTTTTAATCCTTCAAACTGTGGCCAATAAGCATCCAAACCAATTCCGAAAAGTCCTATTTTTAATTTGTATTTTTCTTTCATAATAATCGATATTTTTTACTTTGTTACGACCCCCTTTCCCGTTTCCCCTGCCTACCGGCAGGCAGGCCCAGGGGGGAAAGGCTTTACTTAATGCTCCTTCTCCCGTGGAAAGTCGGGAAGGGTATAAAGATTAAAACTAATAAAAAATTTTCTGTCAAAAGTTTCCTGAGATTCTTATACTGAAGTTCCTTTGTGGCTGAATATCACCTGGTCTGCCCATATATTCCGTATTTGTGATGTTTTTTACTACCAGGGAAAGGTTCAGGTTATCTGAGATTATGTAGCCCAGGTTCCCATCAATAAGAAAGTATCCCGTATTATGATCTGACCAGTAACCATAAAAACCCGGAAGAATAAGTTCGCGGGTCAGAACATTTAAAAAGACATCGTCAATATTTAGAATCTTAGATTTTGCGTAAAAGCTAAGACCAAACACAATCTTCTTCCAGGTTGAATTCAGGCTCAGCTTCCCGGAATGTTTTCTCCGGTATTTAAGATAATTGTCTGTATTCTGATGTGTGTTCCTGTTAAACTCAACAGGATAAATAAAAGTATAACCTCCGCTTAATGTAATGTTTAAATCACCAAACTTCCTGTTCAGCAAATATTCAAGTTCATAACCATAAATCCTTGACTGCTCGACATTGGTAGCTTTGAAACCGAAACCAGGAATTCCGGTTAAAGGATCAGGATATAATGAGAAAACATACTCTATCAGATTACTGTTCTGAGACAGGAACACCGAAAGATCTGCTTGTCCATTTATCTTTCCTATCCGGACTCCCTGTTTTACACCGATTTCTGAACTCCAACCCGATTCAGACTGAACATCAGGACTTGGGAAAATTTTCACTGTCCCCAATGTTGTAAAGGCATATTTTTCTGCTATGGAAGGGTAACGATAGCCCTGTCCAAATGATGCTCTGAGGAATGTAAAGTCTGCAACCTGCCAGTTAATACCGGTTCTGAATACAGGTACAATCCTGTCATTTATCCAGTCTAAAGAATTATGTTCGATCCTCAGACCGGCAACAGCCTTCAACCTGTTAGCAGGTTTTATTTCAAACTGACTGAAACCAGCAATATTAAATCCATTGTGATCTCCGTAAAAATTTGATGTTACCCGGCTGTAGTTCTCAGACAGGCCAGCAGTAATACTAAGTATATCAAGTAATTTGTACCAGATCTGATATTCAGAATAGAGAGAAAGGGCATCACTGTTATTCTTTTCGCTGTCAGGAAACCTGTTTCTTGTTGATTGAATCCGCATCCGGAGGTCGTGCCTGAAACGATCATTCTTATTAAAAGTAACGAACGGATCGATTGAAACAAAATCACCATGAAGTTCTAAAGCTGTTGATTCGCTTTGTTTTAAAGCACCTGAGCTGGCATTTTCCCAAAGGACAAAATCTCTTTTTTCAGTGTAACCTGAGTTCAGATTCAAACCATAAGAAAGACCGTCGACTTTTCCGCTGGAATGTTTTAGTCTTACGCTTATACGTCCAAGTTTCTCATCATTTAACCTTCTATACCCGTTATCCAGGAGAAGTGCACTGCTGATACCGAAACTTGTGTTGCCAAACTTCTTCAGATGAGAGAAAGAGGCGCTGGTAAAAAATCTCGGAGAGTTCCACCATTTCCAGTTTTCATTGTGAGGTTTATCAAAAACTCCTGCCTCAGTAAAAAATTGTGTAACAGGGATATTTGTTGCATCAGCTGAACGGAAGTTAATGATCCCGTTCAGAGCAGATGAACCATATAATACTGACGAAGCCCCTTTTATTATTTCAATCTGTGAAAGGTTTTCAAGGGGTAAAAACTGCCACTTTATGTTTCCGGCATCTGCTGATAAAACAGGCAACCCATCTATCAATGCCAATACCCTGCTTCCTACCCCATAACTGAATCCACTACCACCTCTCACGGAAGCCTGACCATCCATTACCTCAATTCCCGGAGTTTTGTTAATAATCTCCTGTGCGTCTGTTATGTGATTATCAGAAAGAAAGGAAGATTTGATTATATCCATCGAAACTGTCAACTCGGCAACTTTCTGTTCTGTTTTATTTGCACTTACAACAATCTGGTCAATTTCTCTGATCTTCATTTCCAATTCTATGTTCAATTCAACCGTATCATTGGAGCCCAGAGTTATATCTTTTGTAACAGATTCGTAACCAATGAATTGAAATAAAATTGTTAATTTTTCAGAACTAGTTTTAATAAGATAAAAACCATTATTATCACTGGTGGTCCCAAGATGCTTACCATAAATGACATACACCCCTGCAAGAGGTTCACGGGTATTATTATCAATGACTTTTCCCCTGACTACGCTGTTAATTTCAGCGCTATTTAATGCAGAGCTAACAAGCAGGGTTATGGCTGTAATGATGTAACGCATCATTTCACCTTGAATGTCATACGGATATTAATAGGTGATGAAAAATTTTGCAGATTTGGGAAAAGAGTTTTAACTTTCAATGAAGTACTTGTCAATTCCACTATATCAGTTGTAATGGCTAATGGTAAAGAATCAGAAGAAATTACCAGCATTGTTTCATCGATATTGAATCGCCATGTTCCATTATACACGCCAAAATACCCTGTACCATCTTTGTTAAATTTGGCATCACCCATAAATTTTTTGAGAATTCCACCAGGCCCGGTTGCATCAACACCGTTGGCCAGAAGGCTGTCAGTAACCCAAATTGGTCCGGTTAAAAACCTGAATCTTTCGGATTCTTTTTCTTTGCAGGAAAATGCAACAAAGCAGCCTGAGATTATCAGTAATAAGAAAAGGTTTTTCATAATATTGGGTTTAACACAATTATACCTGAATCTGTTGGAACACCTTTGCATGTTTTATAGGTCAAAGTTAGTCATTTATTTTCCTTATTTTGATATTCTTAAACGAAACAACACTACCATGTTCCTGCAGAAGAATACGTCCTTCCGTAACTTAACCAAATCCGGGAGATGTCTTAAACTTGCTGGTAGCAACCAGCTCCTTCCATGCCGGAGTACCCCTGTCATACTCAACTGTCATCTGTCCGTTAAGCCAGTGCTGTACGTGGTTCCCTTTTACAATAATTGTTGCCCTGTTCCATTTGTCAGCTCCATTGTCCCTTTTGTTTTTAGGGGCAATAAGATCGTAAAGACCTGCCAGGGTGCGGTTGCCTGCAATTCCCAGTTTGGCATCGGGATGCAATTTATCATCCAGTATCTGATACTCACAACCTATTGAAGAAAGATCTCCGTTACTGACTTCAGTGTCAACGAAGTATTTTATGCCGCTGTTGGCGCCCGGCTTATACATAAAATCAACGATCAATTCGAAGTTTTTATACTTGTCGACTGTTACAATATCACCTCCACCGTTAGAACCCTTTGCCTCGGGATTAATTGTAAGTGTCCCGTCTTTTATTTCCCATCCGCTTGCAGGGAAGCTCTTTGTTTTTGCGTTCATCCATTTTGTTGCGGTTTTTCCGTCGAACAGAAGTTTCCATCCATCATTTACTTCTCTGTCAGTAAGGACATTATCAAGATAACTATACTGAGGAATGACCGGCTTATAGGGTGTTGCATATTTGCTTACATTTTTCGTAATAATTCTGATGTTCTTCCATTTAACCTGCAAGCCAACTTTCGATTCATCTTTACCGATAGAATGTACCTGCAATGCAATGAATCCTGATGGCGTCAAATTATCAACAAGGTCGGCACAAGGCACCCCGTTAATCCACGTTCTGATTGAATTTCCGATAGCCTCAACCCTGTAGTGGTTCCAATCGTTTTTCTTTAAGGCTTTCTGCCCTTCAGGATTCTTGTCGAGTGTATATAGCCAGCCTCTCCGGGCTTCATCATAAATGCCTCCGGACCAGGCTCTGTCGGATGGATCAAGTTCCACCTGGTAACCATGCACCCTTCCATTCTGATAATCTGATCTGCTTTCACTCCTGAACTGAACACCGGAGTTCATCTGGGAATCGAACCATGTGTCGAATTCAAGAATAAAATCTCCGTATTTCTCCTTTGTACATAGAAATGAGTTCGGGGAATTAAGCACAGTGGTTCCTATAACCACCCCCTTTTCAAGCTTAAAAGTGGCTGTGCCGTTAAGGTGTTCCCAGTTACTCAGGTCTTTTTTAGCAAGGTTCTTCCATTGTCCGTAAACGCTGTTTACTGTGACAGGTAAGAAAAGTAATGCAATAAAAATGTAGACGAGTTTTTTCATAGATATAGTTTTAGATTCACTAATGTTTATTCAAATCCCATGCAGGATTCCACTTAATTACCGGATTTCCGTTTTCCCATTCCACAGGAAGCCAGATATACCTGCTGTCGGCCAGGTTTTCGGGAGTCCACCTGTCGCCCATAAAGATAATTAGATTCTTTTTACCCTGAACTGGCAGGAAGAAAGTGCTTTGCGAACCGAAGGTGATCTTGTTCTCTTCCTCAGATCCCCTGCATGGATTTCCATGTGATTCCCATTCACCTGTTATCTTTTCTGCAACAGATATCCTGGCGGGATTGGGTTTCCAGCCTGTAGTTCCTGATGAAAACATATAATATTTACCTTTTGCATAGAATAAAGCAGGAGCTTCATTTGATTCCCCCGGGAGAACTCGGTAATATATTCCGGTGAAATCGAGATAATCATCAGTAAGCTCCGAAAAATGGAGGGTCATATTTTCTTCCGATGCATGAATATGGTATGCTATTCCATCCTTGTCAACAAAAAGATTCATGTCGCGTGCCATCTGGCCTCCTGTAAAATCGCGTCGTACAAACAGCCCATCTTTTACAGCCTGTTTCCATTCATCCGACCAGCTTTTAAAATCACTCTCTTTAACTGTCGCCTTTTTGTATCCTTCAGGAAAATTGACTGGCCAGACCCCGGCATTAGGACGAAGGCTTCTCAGGTATTTGTAAGGACCTGTTATATTATCACTTACAGCAACGCCTGTAAGTGCAGCCTTATATCCCTGACCTTTTAATTCATGGTGGAACCACATTACGAACTTGCCGGTCTTTTTATTATATATGACTTTTGGCCGCTCAATAACACACCCCGGTAAAAGAAGACTGGCTGTGTCGTTGATAACTCTTAACGCAAGTCCTTCATTTTTCCATTTCAGCAGATCTTTTGAAGAATAACAGCCAACCCCGTATCGGCTCCTGTCTTTTTCTGATCTTGGTAACCTCGATTCACCGAACCAGTAATATGTTCCTTCAAAAAAAATTATTCCTCCACCATGAACATTGATATGATTCCCCTCTGTATCCGGCCATATCTCTCCTGATTTAATAAAGTTATTCTTCTCCTGACAATTAATTGTCAGACAGATAAATATCGAAGCAATAGAAACAACTGCTTTTCTCGGGTATGTTTTCATATGAAAAGAAATTATGCATTAAAAAGGAAATTTCTTACTGCAATTTTGTGTCCCTTAGATTTACTTTTATAAGTTGTTGAATTTAATACTTAATCTGTATTCTCAAGATCACAAACAAACTTTCCTTTATTCACGGTTTTTATCTAAAAATACCGTGATTTGAAATCAAAAAATCAAAGAACGTCTATAATTTATTGAATTATAAT
>JBGOZX010000057.1:0-24567 GCA_041480425.1 Bacteroidia bacterium | reverse complement strand
TAGTAACATTTTATAATTATTCAAATTATGGAGAGTCCTATCTATGGGATTTTGGAGACGGAAACACTTCAATAGAAGAAAACCCCTGGTATAAATATGAATCCGCCGGAATATATGAAGTCACTTTAACAGTAACTTCTAAAGATGGATGTATAGATTCAATGATGTATGAATCTCCGATTGTGGTAGATTTTAAGCCGGGTGAAATTAAATTTCCAAATGCGTTCAAATGGAACGGATCAGGGCCTACCGGAGGATATTGGAATGAAAATCAATTAGATGATTATACATTCAGACCATTTTCTATAAATGTAATAGAATATAAATTACAGATATTTAATCGCTGGGGGGTTTTAATATATGAAAGTACCGACATTCATAAAGGATGGGATGGATATTTTATGAATAGAAACCTGGCGCTTCAGGGAGTCTACGTCTGGAAAGCGACAGGACAATTTGCCGATGGAAATTATTTCAAGATAGTAGGTGATGTAACATTTTTACATTAATCAGTATATAATCAGGTTTCCGATCTGATACACTGAGAATGAGAGAAGCCATGCAATTGTACTTGTATAGAAAACAGTAAATGCAGCCCATTTCCAGCTTCCGGATTCCCTTTTAATAGCTGCAACGACTCCCACACAGGGAAAATATGTCAGAATGAACAGCATAAACGAAAATGCAATAAGAGGAGTAAATACTTTTTTTCCTGAAGGAGTCATCTGTGTCTGGATCTTTTCAACCAGGGTATTCTGAACAATTTGATTATCATTCTGATAAAGGATACCTATAGTACTTATCACCACCTCTTTTGCTGCTACTCCTGACAATATGCTTACGCTGAGCTGCCAGTTAAATCCAAGAGGCTTCATCACTGGTTCAATAGCCTGTCCGATTAAACCCATGAACGACTTGCTCCTCATTTCGCTTTTCTTCTCAAGCAAAAGTTTTCTTATCTCTTCATTTTTCTGAATTTCCAGCAACTCTTTGTTTTCCAAAGAACCTGACTGGTCCTGATTGATAAGGTTCGCATACTTTGTTTCAATTACAGCACCTTCATTTTTATAAGCTCTTGAATATCTTATATTTCCAGGAAAATTACTCAACAGCCAGATTATAACAGATGCGAGCAGAATAACACCTCCTATTTTTTTCAGGTATAATCCGGTCCTGAACCATACATGCTTAAATACACTTCTCATTGTCGGCACCCGGTAAGGAGGCAGCTCCATAACAAATGGGATCTCTGCCGATCTGAAAAAGAAACGTTTTAGTAACAGCGCCGAAACAATAGCAAACAATACACCCAACAGGTATAGCAGAAATAGTACTGAGCCCTGGTTCTTTGCAAAAAAAGCACTAATAAATAATATATAAACCGGAAGTCTTGCGCTGCACGACATAAATGGTGTTATCAGCATCGTGATCAGTCGATCCCTACGACTCTCAATTATCCTTGTTGCCATAATTGCAGGCACATTACATCCAAAACCCATGAAAAGCGGAATAAATGATTTACCATGTAAACCGATCTTGTGCATTAACTTATCCATGATAAATACAGCTCTTGCCATGTATCCGGTATCTTCCATGAACGAAATAAACAGGAACAGTATAATAATATTGGGAAGAAAAACGATCACTCCTCCTACCCCTCCAATGATCCCGTCAACAAGAAAATCCTGGATAATCCCTGACGGAATAACAGCGGTTATTGCCTCTGCAATTTTACCAACACCGAGCTCGATCCAGTGCTTAGGGTAACTCCCGAGCTTAAATGTGGTGAAGAAAATCAGCCACATAAAAGCAGCAAATAATGGTATCCCCAGGTATTTATTTGTCAGGTAGTTATCAATGATTTTGGTTTTTCTTAACCTTTCAACTTTATTAAGCTTAAGGGTCTCTTTCAATGCCCCTGAAATAAAGCCGTACCTCAGGTCAGTAATAACTGTCTCAACCGGATCAGAAAAGTATTTTTCGAGCTTTTCCAATTCTTTCCCAGCGGTCTCAATAATCTCATTTGAATTAACACAACGTGTTACAGCTTTTGAAAACTCCATGTCATTTTCCAGCATCTCAATTGACAGGTATCGTGCCGATACAACGTTTGTAAAAGCCATATTCTCCTCTATCTTGATCTTTGACTGGAGAACACAAATGGAATTTTCTATTTCAGTACCATAATTAATATGAATATGCCGCACAGTAGATTCCCTGTTTTCGTAAACATCAATAATGGTATCAAAAAGCTGCTTTATACCCTTGCCTTTAGAACTGACCGTAGGAACAATCGGCACGCCTAACAGTTTTCCAAGGGATATATAATCGAGAGTATCCCCTTTTTTTTCAAGCTCATCATACATGTTAAGGGCTATCACAAGTTGAACACCCATATCGATGAGCTGTGTTGTCAGATATAAATTTCTCTCAAGGTTGGAGGCGTCGATAATGTTTACGACAATATCCGGTTTATTGTCGAAAATAAAATTTCTGAGATATATCTCCTCAGGTGAATAACTTTTAAGTGAATAAGTTCCGGGAAGGTCGACCAGCGAAAATGTATATCCAGATTGTTTGTACACTGCCTCTTTTGAATCGACTGTAACACCTGCATAATTGCCCACCTTTTCCTTTGAGCCAGACGCATAGTTGAAAAGGGTTGTTTTACCGGAATTTGGATTTCCAACAAGAGCTACCTGGACATGTATAATTTTTTCTAACCAGGATTCATTTTCCTCCTCGGTTACGAGCACTCCGTTTGAGGGATATAACTCCTTCGATTTAAAGTCGCGGACAATCTCAACAAGCTGGGCTTCACTGTTCCGTAAAGAAACATGGTACCCCATTATTTTATATTCGACAGGATCACGGAGAGGAGCTTTCTTTATTACTTCAATCTTTTTTCCGACTACAAAACCCATCTCCATAAGCCGCTGCCTGAACTGACCCCTTCCTTTGATCTTCAGAATAACCCCCTCTTCTCCCTCCACAAGATCGTATAGTGTTGTCATCAAATACCATTAATGCCAAAGAATAACCATAAAAACAATAGTTTGTTCAATAAGGATAATAAAAAGGCAACAGGCTACAGGTATCAGGAATATTCTTACCTGAAGTCCGTAGCCTGTAGCCCGTAGCCTGACTTAGTCAATCTTCAACTTAACAACAACCTTGCGAACCTGAGAGTTTTCTCCAAACTTCAGCCCAGGACGGTGCACATCTTCGGGAAAGAAGATGAAGAATCTGTCAGGTGTTGCGTTGAAGTTAACTCCCTTGTTTACTGTCAGGAATTCAACATCTTTTGTTACATCATAAGGCTGAAGTACGTCTTTCTTCTGTGACATCGGGGCAATACCGATCTGTTCTTTTCCACTTACAACATATTGGATGTCGATATACTTTTGATGAGCTTCATACCTGGCATCTTCCTCATTTTTAGTAATATACTCGCTAACAGGAGCATACAGATTATCACCATCAATATCGTACCGTTTTAACTGGAGTTTCGATAAATCATGGTTATTTAAGAAAAGAAAGGCTTTATCCCATCTTTCCTTATTTTTAAAATAAGAAATTGCAAATGCTTTGCGATTAATTGTCGTATCGGGCTTCACTGACCATCCATTCAGCCATTCCCCCTTTTCAAACCATTTATCTGTCTTTCTACTGCTCCATTTAGCAGGATCTGTGTTACCGTTACATCCAAACAAACTAAACAAACTTGCCATTACCATGATTTTTACAAATGAGTTTTTCATATACTTGGTTAATTATAATATACTCTTCGGGTGGTTAACTGATTCGAATTGTGATTTATTATGGCCCAAAAGTTATAAAAAATGTCAGTAATAAACCCGGAAAAACAAAAAAACATTATTACCCTTACAGGAAAGGTTCGATTCTGTTATAGCAATCATTCCAGAAGATATCTTCTACTGATCCATTTATTTGCTGTACAGACCTGACCCTTCTCCTGAGATCATAAACTGAGCCATTTAAAAGATCTTCCCTTGTAATAAGCTCTGACAGGACCAGGGCTACCTTGCCGGGACTTCTCATAAATGGGGCTGCAATCTTATATAATCGCCTGAAAAATTGTTTTTGCATACGATAAATACCTGAGCTGAATGTTCCGGGATCGAAGCCAATACATTTAAGGTTTAACCCCGGAAATCTTTCAGGAAGATATTTACACATGAATGCCAGGTAAAGCTTGGAATTCGAATATGCTTTAAATGGTCTGTAATCCGACTTCATGGGGAGAATGATAAGATCTGGTTTTGCGATCCTGTAAACCGGAGATGTTACTGCCGCGATAATTACCGGTCTGTCTCTTTTGCTATTTTTAAGAATAATCTCATTGATAAGCAGATGTGAAAGAAAATTTACCTGGAAAGTATATTCAAGACCATTGTCAGTCTGCTTAAAATCAGGTGGACTAAGTACTCCTGCATTATTAATTATAATATCAAAACTGTCGATTGAATCCAAAAGTTTTTTCATCGCATGAGCAACCTTTTCCATGTCGCTGAAATCAACCGCTACAAATCTGAGATTTTCATCACTAAAATTTAACTCATTCCTCCCGGTAGCAACGACTTTATACCTTTTTTTCAGAAATAGCTTTACCAGCTCAATTCCAAGACCTGAAGTCCCGCCTGTAATCAGAACCCTTTTTTCTGATCCGACTCCGCTTTTCATTACATCATAATTAAAAAAGGCTAATGTATTTCATTTTTATATTATTACTGCAATGGAATACCAGTTTGGAAAAAATTTTGGTAATCACATATTTTTCTAATAATTTTACTGAAATAAAGTTGTAAAACCAAAACTTTAAAATATGAAAAAGAATAATTTTTTGTTCGGATCAATTGTTGTTGTACTTATTCTGATAGGCTCAACAAATATATACTCACAGGATTGGCCCCAATGGAGAGGTATCGGGCGTGACAGTAAGGTAACCGGCTTTAAGGCTCCAAATGCATGGCCGCAGCAACTTACCCAGGAATGGAAAGTAAACGTAGGGTTTGGTGATGCCACACCAGTTCTCATTGGCAAGAAAATCTATACTTTTACAAGGCAGAATACCGATGAGGTCGTATTATGCCTTGACGCCGCGACCGGAAAAGAATTATGGAAAACCAGCTATCCTGCACCAGCGGTTACTGGTCCCTCTACATCACATCCCGGACCAAGAAGCACACCTGCGGTTGTAAGCGGGAAAATAGTAACATTTGGTGTCACGGGAATTCTTTCATGCTTCGATGCTGCCAGTGGCAAAGTTTTATGGAGAAAAGAAAATCCGACTAATGCAGTACCCCAGTTTTACACCGGCATGTCACCTCTGATCGTTGACGGAGTCTGTATTGCCCATATCGGGGCAAAAGATAATGGAGAAGTGATTGCTCTGGATCTTAATACAGGAAATGAAAAGTGGAAATGGACCGCAGACGGACCAGCTTATGCTTCGCCTTCGGTTATGACTATAGATAGCAAAAAGCATATAATAGTGCAGACTGAAAAAAACCTTATGGCACTCAGCTTTACCGACGGAAAACTTCTGTGGCAGATCGCTGCACCTGCCCTGGAAAGATTTTACAATTGTGTAAGTCCCTATATTGATGGTCAGACAATATATTATACAGGTCAGGGAACAGGCATGAAAGCCGTTCAGGTAATGAAACAGGGGGATAAGTTTGTCACTAAAGAGTTATGGTCAAATCCTCAGGTTGGTGCAAAATGGAACACTCCGGTTCTTAAGGATGGTTTCCTTTTTGGTTTCACCGACCAGAGAAGAATCTACTGTCTGAATGCCGCTACCGGACAATCTGCCTGGGTCGATAATGTGGTGAACAGCGATTTTGCAACAATACAGGATTGCGGATCAGTACTGATAGGCCTCCCAAGTACTGCAAATCTTATTGTTTTCAAACCCGATTCAAAAGCATACTCAGAGATAGCACGTTACAAAGTCACTGAAACAGCGGTCTATTCCTTTCCAATAATTGCCGGTAACCAGATCTATATTAAAGACGCGGAATCACTGATTTTATACAAGACCAATTAGGGTTTTAACTTTCTTTCTCTAAAAGATAATCTTAACCCATCCCCAACCCTTCTCTTAAACATTAAGGAAAAGGGTATTATGTAATTAATTATCATCGTAATACACCCCTTCTCTTATCCTTAAGAGAAGGGGATGGAGGATGAGTTCATAACTATCCAAATAGAAACCTTTCCGGATTGATCTCACTAATAAGCTCTTTATGCCTCTCGTCAGGAAATGGAGTCTTAATGAAGTTATTCAGATATTCATTATGTGAAAGTTTTATCAGACATATTTAATTACAGAATCAAATTTAAAACTTTCAACAATTGTTGCAAAATCAGATTTTCTCTTTAAGAAGGATTTGTCTCAGTTCATTTGGAGAGATATTCTCTTTTGTCACTCCGGCTTCGGCTATTGTGATTTTCCCCGACTCTTCCGATACAACAATTACAAGAGCATCAGTATGCTCAGAAATACCAATTGCGGCTCTGTGCCTCATCCCGAACCGTGCTGGCAGAGAGACCTGATCCGTTATTGGCAACGGACATCTTGCGGCAAATATTTTACCATCCTCAATCATTACCGCACCGTCGTGCAAAGGAGAATTCTTGAAAAAGATTGTCTCAAGTAACTCGGCACTGATCAGAGCATCAATTCTTTCCCCTCCTTCGGAATAGATATCCAGACTGCTTCTTCTTCCTATAACGATCAGTGCACCTGTTTTTTTTGCAGCCATTGCTTCTGCTGCCCTTACGATCTCTTCAGCTTCCTTCGGACTTCCCTGTTCATCATCGACAGAGGCAAAAATCTTACCGAAAGAGAATCTCTGTCTGCTTATGTACCTGTTACCGATAACCAGAAGGAACCTCCTCACCTCCTGCTGAAATACTATGATCAGAGCTATAACCCCTACACCAATTACCTGGCCAAGTAATGCACTTATAAGCTCCATGTTGAATGCTTTCACAATCAGCCAGAACATGTAAATAAAGAATATTCCGATAAAAATGCTCAAAGCTGCCGTCCCTCTGATAAGCTTATAAAGCTGAAAGAGGATTGTTGCAACAAGCACTATATCAATTATATCAAGAAATGATATTTGAAAACCCATAATTTAAAAAATGTATGTCCGATAAAAATAGAAAAACATCTTAACAAATGAGAATAAAAAACAATTAATATGAAATTCCTGGTCCACAGTTTGAATGGAAAACCCTGTGTCTTTCAGGCTAGGGAATTCTTAATCTTTTCTATCAGTTTTACCGTTTGAACTGCTTCTTTTACATCATGCACACGCAGAATATCTGCCCCGTTAAGAAGAGCCACCGTATTTAAGACCGATGTAGCGTTAAGAGCTTCATCAGGAGTTATGCTCAATGTTTTCCATATCATCGATTTTCGTGAAACACCTACAAGCAGAGGTAATCCTGCTATAGCAAAATCTCCGAGACGGCGGAGGAGTTCAAAGTTATGTTTAATGGTTTTTCCAAAACCGAAACCAGGATCAATAATGATATCCTTTACTCCCATCGACTGAAGTCTGAATATTCTTTCACCAAACCATCGGAGAATGTCAGCAATAATATCATCATAGACCGGTTTCTTCTGCATAATGCTTGGATCGCCCTGCATATGCATAATAATATAAGGAACATTCAATTTTTCAACGACAGCGAACATATTATTATCTGCATTGCCTCCTGAGATATCGTTAATTATACCTGCACCGCATTCAAGTACAGCTTCCCTTGCAATGCCGGACCTGAAAGTATCAACAGAGATAATAGCATCAGGTAATTCCTTGTTTATAAGCCGGATCGCCTTTAAAACGCGGGATCTCTCTTCATCCAATGATATATTGACAGCACCAGGACGGGATGAATAGCCGCCGATATCAAGTATATCAGCACCTTCTTCGACCATTTTGACTGCGGCAGAGATAATATCTTTTTCTTTATTAAAACGGCTCCCCTTATAGAATGAATCCGGAGTAACATTTATTATCCCCATAACTTTAGGGATGTCCAGATCCATAAGCTTTCCCTTAACATTAATATAACGTGATTTGTTTGTCAAATCAGCAGATATTTGATCATCCGAAATTAACAATTTTTGAAATTATTTCAATCCCATTTCTTTTGGGCTGTCTAAAAAGGCCATTTTAACCGCAGAGAGCGCAAAGTAGGCGCAAAGCACGCAAAGTTATAACCTTGCATTTCAGTCCTTTGCGACCTTTGCGGTTAATGGATTTAACTTTTTAGACGACCCCAATAAATTAGGGTACAAATTATCCAGTGCTGTAAGGATATATTAATTAAACTGAATTCCTCTTTTATCTTTAACCCTACGTTATTACATTTGTACTATATGAAATCAGATAAAGGATGAAGCTTTTTGTTATTGAAGGTGTTGATGGTTCAGGAAAATCCACACAAATTAAACTCTTAAAAGAATACTTCTCAAAGAAGGGCTACAACTGTGAATATCTTCACTTTCCAAGAACAGAAGCACCTTATTTCGGAGAGTTGATAGCACGATTTCTCAGGGGTGAGTTCGGATCATTAAATGAGGTTGATCCTTATCTTGTAGCAATGCTCTATGCCGGCGACAGGAAAGATGCAGCGGAGGATATCAGAAACTGGTTGAATAACAAAAGCATGGTACTACTAGACAGGTACACTTATTCAAATATTGCTTATCAATGTGCGAAATTTGAAAGTCAGACAGCACAGGATAGACTTATGAAATGGATTCTCACACTTGAGTTTGACCATTTTGCCATACCAAGGCCTGATTTAAATATTTTCCTTGATGTCCCCTTCACATTCACGGAACATAAGCTTTCAAACACCAGGACAGGTGATGACAGGAGCTATCTGAACGGAAACAGGGATATACATGAAGAGAATATGTCTTTCCAGAAAAAAGTCAGAGGTATTTATCTGAAGGTCTCCCGGTTGGATGATCGTATGGCTGTAATTAATTGCAGCAATAAGAAGGGGGAAATGCTTACTCCTGAAGAAATATTCCTGCAGATCCTTAAATTGATTGACAAAAGAAAGATAATTTGAAATGAAGGTATTAAATATTGTCAGCAGGATAATAATTGGTCTCGTTTTTATCTTTTCAGGTACTGTAAAGGCAATTGATCCACTGGGTTCCGGTTATAAATTCCATGATTATTTCCAGGCCTTTCATATGAATTATTTGCAGTTTCTTGCCCTCCCCCTGGGAATACTTTTATGCACCGCAGAGTTTATCGCAGGATTTTCAGTTCTGACAGGTTACAGGCAGAAAACCGGTATATGGGGAGTATTAGTACTCATGCTTATCTTCACACCTCTTACGTTTATCCTTGCTCTCTCAAATCCTGTTTCTGACTGTGGCTGCTTCGGGGATGCAATACATCTTACCAATTGGCAGACATTCGGAAAGAACATTGTTCTACTGGTCTTTACAATAATCCTTTTTGCAGGAAGAAACCAGATAAAACCGCTATTTAACTCAGGAACAGAATGGACTATAGTTTCCCTTATGATAGTACTTTTTGTTATTTTTTCCGTACTGAATTTAAGGTATTTACCTGTAATAGATTTTTTACCTTATAAAACAGGTGTCAACATTCCTGAAAACTTGGTAGTTCCTGAAAATAAGGTGGTTGACAAATTCAAAACTTCTTTTATTTATGAGAAAGATGGCGTGAGAAAAGAATTTACACTTGATAATTATCCTGCTGGTGATTCAACCTGGAAATTTGTTGATCAGAAATCGGTACTCATCAGAAAAGGGTTTCAGCCTCCTATTCATGATTTCAGTATTACCTCTTCAGAAAATGAAGATATAACTGAGAAAGTATTAAATTATAAAGATTATTCCCTACTTATGGTCTCAAAAAAGTTAAAGGATGCCGAAAGCCGGGAGCTGCAAAAAGGATTTGAACTTGGATTGCAATGCCTGGCAAACGGGATAAATTTTTATATTCTTACTGCATCAGGTTCCGATGATTTGAAAAAATTTGACAACGGTTTATTGTTTTGCTCTGGTGATGAAACAACCCTGAAAACAATTGTAAGGGCTAATCCAGGTTACCTCCTATTAAAGGAAGGGACCATTATCGGTAAATGGTCCTGGGCAAATGTCCCTGAAAAGGAATGGTTTAATGGCGATCTTTCAGGAAAACAGATAGAAAAGCTGAATAATAGGGAGGATATATTGATCGTTATTACTATAGTTTTATCAGTAACAGTTTTAATATTGTTGATAAGTAAATTTTATAAAAGGAAGACAAGTGAGTTTTTAAGTTAAAACTTCGTGAGTTCACAATGCCATTATACTATTAAAAACACTGAATATTATGAGAAAAAAAATTGTTGCAGGAAACTGGAAAATGAATATGGAACTTGCTGAAGGGCTTAAATTTGCAGGATCGATAGATAAATACTTTAAAGAAAAACCATCGGGAAAGGCAGAAGTTATCATGTGTACTCCATTTATCCACCTTGCCGGTGTTTCAGAAATTGTCAAACATGGGAAAATTTTGTGTGGTGCACAGAATTGTGCTGCTGAACCTTCAGGGGCTTATACAGGCGAAGTATCAGCTTTAATGATAAAAAGTACCGGAGCTCAATATGTTATTATAGGTCATTCGGAAAGAAGAACCTGCTATCACGAGGATGATAAACTTCTTAACAAAAAGACTCAGCTTGCTATCAACACCGGCCTTAAGGTTATCTTCTGTTGTGGTGAGGTACTGCAGGAGAGGGAAGCTGGAAAACATTTCATTGTTGTTAAAAGACAACTTGATGAGGGTTTATTTAACCTTTCAGAAGAGGACTTCAGAAAAATTGTAATCGCCTACGAACCTGTATGGGCGATCGGTACGGGTTTAACAGCAACTCCGGATCAGGCACAGGAGATGCATAAATACATACGTGACCTTATAAAGGAGAAATATGGAAATGATTGTGCGAAAATGGTTCCGATTCTGTATGGCGGCAGTTGTAAACCATCAAATGCAGGTGAAATATTTTCAAAAGCCGATGTTGACGGCGGGCTGATTGGGGGTGCTTCACTTAAAAAAGATGATTTCTGTGCGATAGTAGAAGCAATTTAAGAATTGAAAGTACATGGCAAAAAAGCTTCTTATACTGAGTTTATCAATTTTCATCCTTTTACCAGGGACTGTTTTTTCACAGGCAAAACCAGTTTTTTCGGGTGATCCTGCGAAATTCAGAGAGGAGCTTTTAGTTTATATGGGACCCAACCTTAATGCAGAGCAGACTTCTAACCTTAATGCATTTATTTCAAAATGGGATAGTGCAGCTTTCAGCAAAGCAAACATGACCAGGATCCTTGATCTTTCGAGTCAGTTGACCGGCAGGCAGATGAGAGCTGTACCTCATTTTAGTGAGTTTCTAAGAACTCTTACAGACTTCTGCAAATATAAAAGGGATGATGACTTTATTAGTTACTGGTTGACAGGGTTTAGTGAAATGCTTTTTAACCCGGGATTATCAAATGAAAGTGTAGCAAGGTACATTCAGACTACCAGTCTGCTGATTAAGGAAAATATTTTGATCAATACAGGCAGTGTTAAATGGAAGGTCAAAAATGATGACCTCAAATTTGTACATGACACTGTCTTTCAAGTAGTTCTTACCGATGCAACACTGACATGTTATTCCCAGAGAGATAGTACTGAAATTTATAATGTCTCCGGAGTATTTTTCCCTGATTTACAACTATTCCGTGGTACTAAAGGGACTGTAACATGGGAAAAAGCCGGTTATCCCAGAGAAGAAGTTTATGCTGAGTTAAGTAATTACACTATTAATACAACCAGAAACAGTTTTACATGCGATTCTGCAAGACTTATGCATAAAACATATTTTACAGAACCGGTTTACGGAGTACTTTCTGATCAGGCAGCAAGTATCAGCAACAAAGACAGAGCTACGTATCCCCGTTTCGAAACCTATACCAGACATTTTAAAATAGCAAGTATATATGAAGGAGTAAATTATGAAGGAGGACTAGCTTTTGAGGGTGCACATGTAAAGGGGAAGGGTGAAAATTTCGTGCCGGCAAAAATCACATTGTACAGGAATGATACTCTTTATGTCAAAATTTTATCTACCGAATTCATCTTCTCAATAAACGGGTTAAACGCTCAGGAGACGTCGGCTACCTTGTATCTTAAAAAAGATTCCATATATCACTCAAATCTCGGATTTTCATATAACTCCAAAGACAGGCAGGTTAATCTTTTCAGGACCAACAATCCGGTTTCAGGAAGTCCTTACTATAATTCATTCCACAACCTTGATATGTATTTTGATAACCTTTCATGGGACATGAACGGATCTAAAATAATCATATCAAGGGCCAGAGGAGCAGCAATGGGTACGGCATTGTTCGAATCTTCCACTTTCTTTAATTCTGACTATTTTTTGAAGTTGATGGGGCTTGATGATTACCATCCTTTGACCAGGTTAAAGCAATTCAGTGAATGGTATTATTCCGAAACATTTCCTGTAACCGAGTTTGCAAAATGGTTGAATAAATCAGAAGATGTAGTTACAGGTCTGGTTATTGATATGGCAAATAAAGGATTTGTTTTCTATGACCGTACCAACCATGAAGTAACCCTCAAGAAAAAAGTCAAAGACTACATTGATTCATTTGCCAAAAAAAGAGATTATGATGTTCTTTCTATTTACAGCGAAACAAAGGCCCCAACGGATAATGCGATTCTTGATCTTCGCGATTTCAGGTTAACGGTTAATGGAGTTTCCGGCGTTTTTCTAAGCGATTCACAGAAAGTCGCAATTTATCCATACAAACAGCAAATGGTAATAGGGAAGAACAGAAGCTTTGAATTTGACGGAGTCGTTCAGGCAGGTCTCTTCACATTTTTTGGTCATAATTTCCAATTCAGTTATGATACTTTTAAGATAAGACTTCAAAAAATCGATTCCATAAAGGTTGCAGTAGAAACAGATAAAATGGATGATTACGGAAATCCGATTATAAAAAATGTAGACAACCTTATTCAGCTTGCAACGGCTGAGTTATATATTGATGATCCCAACAATAAATCTGGATTGAAGAGTCTTAAACAATATCCTATTGTTAATGCCACAACCTATTCATATATTTTCTATAATAAAATTCCAGGACTGGAAGGTATATACAAGCAGAAAGATTTTTATTTCAAGGTGGATCCCTTTTCATATGAAAACATCGATCATTATACCAACGAGGATATGAATCTTTCCGGGGAGTTTTATGCCGGGAATATTCTCAAACCGATGAAGGAATTTCTTACTATTCAGGAAAATAATTCCCTCGGCTTTAATATGAATCTCCCTGAAGAAGGAATTGAGGTTTATGAAGGTAAAGGAAGGTTATATGATTCTATCAGCATGAGTAATACAGGACTGACTGGAAGCGGTTCCCTTAAACATCTGACCTCCACAACCAAATCGGAAGAGTTTAAGTTTTTTCCCGATTCAATGATCACACATGCAGTAACTTTTAATATAGCAAAAGATAGTTCAGGATTGTTTCCCGACCTTTCCGGCCAGGATGTTAAAATAAAATGGATGCCTCAGAAAGATGAATGGCTGGCTTATATTGACAAAGGAAAAAGTTTCAATATGTTTGATAACGGGACTGTTCTTGAAGGCAACCTGAAACTTACACCCGCTTTGCTGAGTGGGATGGGAATAATTAACATGCCTGATTCAAGGATTAACTCAAATCTGTTCAATTTTACATCAAATTCAATAAAAGCAGATACTGCTGATTATTATCTTAAGTCACCTTCTACCAGCGGTTATGCTTTTATAGCTGAAAATGCCAATACTGATATTTATTTTGATATTAATGTCACACAATTCCACCTCAACACTGACTCTTCTGTAGTAAAATTTCCTGAGCTGCAATATATCTGTACTATGACAGATTTCAATTACAACATGGAAAGCAAGGTACTTAATATGGAACATGGTGGAAAAGCAGTCACCGGGCTTTTACCACCAGATAAGTTGCTGAGACTTAATTTTTCAAACCTCGATAAACCTACTTTTATCGCGACGAACAGTCTGACTGACACAATTGCATTTACCTCATTGAAAGCCAGATATTACGTTGATCAGGAATACATTGAAGCTGAAGACATTAATTACATTCACATTGCAGATGCGCTTATTCAGCCGGAAAACGGGAAAATAACCATCAACCGCAGGGCAAAAATACAAAAGTTGCAAAATGCAATAATTGCAGTGAATAATCGGCATATCTTACATTCAGCAAATATTGATATTGAATCTACAAAGAGGTATTCCGGAAGTGCTGTTTACGATTACTTAGCTGACAATAATGATATCCGGCAAATAAATTTTCCTGAGGTAACTGTTGATACACTTACTACCAGTGCCAGAGGTTATATCCCTGCAGATCAAAAATTTATGCTTAGTCCGGCCTTTTCATTTACCGGTGACGTTAATCTGTCAGCCAGATCGAATCTGCTTTTATTTACCGGGGCAGCAGGAATAGTCCATAACTGCAATACTGTTTCTAGCTATCCGATCAAATTCAAATCGCTTATTGATCCGAAAAATGTTATGATCCCTATTAGCGATAAACCAAGGGATATAAATGATAATCTTGTCTATTCAGGTTCATTTTTTAATATTGATTCTGCTCATATATATCCTGCATTTCTATCTGCCCAAAAGTCATGGACCGACATTGCGCTGGTAAATGCACGTGGATTCCTTTATTATGATAAAGGTAAAAGCAAATATATTATATCATCAGCTGAAAAGCTTGCAGATCCGGCCCAGTACGGCAATATGATTTCTTTCGACAAAAACTTCTGCACATTGTCCGGAGAAGGAAATCTCAATTTTGGAGCCGACTATGATCTTATGAAGATGACAAGTGCTGGCAATGTTGTTCAAAGGATCGATTCGGGGAAGGTTGATATGGAAGCAATTCTGGCGCTCGACTTTTATTTCTCACCTGAAGCCCTTAAAGTGATGAGCGACGAAATAAGGATGATGCCTTCTCTCAAACCTGTCAATCTGAATTCTGCTTTTAATAACAAAGGTATGAAAGACCTGATGGGTGCAAATGCTGCAACTCAAATGAAAGAGGAAATGGATTTATTTGGTTCGTCGAAAAACCTGCCAAAGGAGTTCACCTATGAGCTCCTGCTTAATGATGTAAAGCTCTACTGGAATAAGTCAACATCTTCTTATAGATCTAAAGGGAAAATTGGTATCGGATTTATCGGATCACAGCCTGTTAATGTTTATGTTGACGGTTTTATTGAGATACAACGGAGACGTTCGGGAGATATGATCGATGTTTACCTTAAAGCTGATGAATCGACCTGGTATTATTTCTCATATCTCAAAGGTGTAATGATGGCACGGGCAGGGAATACCAGCTTTAATTCCATTATCAGTAACGAAAAGGAAAAAGACAGGAAACATCCCGATTCCTCATTAAAAGTACCCTATACTTATATGATTGCAGTTGAAGACAGGCTTGGCAGATTTCTTAGAAGAATGTCAAGTGTTATTGAAGAAGAACCATCAAACCTTGACGGAATAATTAAGTGATCCCGGCTATTTATCAAACTTAAAAACGATGCAGGTTTTTTATGCACCAGGTATAAATGATGAAACCTATGTGTTAGATGAAAATGAGTCGAAACACTGCATCAGGGTTTTAAGGATGACCAAAGGAACCCCTGTAAAACTAATTGACGGCAATGGCAATCTTTATGAAGGATCTATCAGCGATCCCGATCCGAAAAACTGCAGGATAATTATAACAAATGTTATTAAGAATTATGAAAGAAGAGACTACAGGCTTCACATTGGCATCTCCCTTTTAAAGAATCCTGAGAGGTTTGAATGGTTTGTTGAGAAAAGTGTTGAAATAGGTGTAGATGAGATTACTCCAATTATCTGTAGAAATACAGAAAAGTCAGGAATAAAAACCGATCGGGTAAATAATCTGATCATTTCAGCAATGAAACAATCGATTAAAGCCTATAGGCCTGTTCTTAATATCCCGCATGCATTCGTTGATTTTATTAAGTATGACATGAGAAGAATCCGGATGATAGCCCATTGTAACCCTAATCTTGAAAAGAGTAAAATTGATCAGGTCTACTCAAAAGGTGAAGATGCAGTAATTTTAATTGGACCTGAGGGTGATTTCAGTGAAGAAGAGATTAGATTTGGAATAGAAAATGGTTTCAAGCCGGTACACCTTGGCCGGAGCAGACTGAGAACAGAAACGGCAGGCGTTGCTGCCTGCCATTCCATATATTTTATAAACCAGTAGAAAAGATTTAAATCTTTTCTACTGGTTTATTCTCCTTTTTTGATCCCCATCGACCTGATTTACGAAGAGCCTGATCGAGAATGTATTCGATCTGTCCGTTTGTGCTGCGGAATTCATCAGTAGCCCATTTTTCGAGAGCTTTCAGCTTCTCGGGGGCAATCCGTAATACAAATGGCTTCTTTTCACTCATACTAGGAATGTAAAGTACCGGCATTGATAACCGGTGAGGCATCCTTATCGCTTACCAGTACCACCATGAGATTGCTTACCATTGCAGCTTTCTTCTCTTCATCAAGATCAACAATCTTTTTGTCAGAAAGCTGCGCAAGAGCCATCTGAACCATCGATACTGCACCTTCAACTATCTTAAACCTCGCGGCCACAACAGCTGTCGCCTGCTGCCTTCTGAACATGGCATTGGCAATCTCTTCAGCATATGCAATATAATTTATCCTGGCCTCAATTACATTTATACCGGCAATGGTAAGTCTTTCCCTTATCTCTCTTTCAAGCTCTTCATTAACCTCTTCTCCACCACTTCTGAGAGCTACTACAGCTTCATGATCTTCAAAATTATCGTAAGGGTACAAACCTGCAAGTTTCCTAAGAGCAGCATCACTCTGAACTAAAACAAAATGCTGATAATCATCCACTTCAAAAGCAGCCTGATAGGTATTTGCAACTTTCCATACAAGCACAAAGCCAATTTTTATCGGGTTGCCTATTTTATCATTTACCTTGATAGGCTCACTGTCAAAATTACGTGCCCTGAGTGAGATATTCCGCCTGTTGAAAAATGGATTTACCCAGAAGAACCCATTTTCTTTAATTGTTCCTTTATATGCACCGAACAGTACCATAACGCATGATTCGTTAGGATTAACAACTGTGAAGCCAATTGTCAGGAAAACAAACAACACTGCAGCTGCAGCACCAAGCCAGATTATCTGAAAAGCAAATCCGGCAATTGATCCGCCAAGAACCAGAATGGCTATCAGCAGAATAACATAACCCGATACGGGTTTGAAAGTCAATTCCTGTTTCATAGTGTATGATATTATTTTAATATCACAAATATATCATATTAAATTTATAAAAGCAAAAAAAACACAGGAAAATTTCCTGTGCTAGTTAAATTTTAACGTTTCTGTTGCCTGACCCGCTTGATAAGTTGTCTGGTCAGCTGCTTCCCCGGAACAGCTTTTACCTGTTTGAGGAGGTCAATCACATCACAGAATTCCGGATAAAAGCCCCATGCATCTTCATAAAGGTCAATTTCGTCAACTAAAATTTCGTGATATGAAAGAAAAGGAGTAGAAATTAAAACCATAGGCTTCATTTTATTTAATTTATCTTAAAACGGCCTATTGGGAAAAATATTGTACTGTTCTTAATTAAGTGTAAGACTTATTTTTTTCTCCTCCATCATTCTCCTCATATTAATAAGGGCATATCTCATACGGCCAAGAGCTGTATTTATACTGACATCAGTTATGTCGGCTATTTCCTTAAAGCTCAATCCTGAATAGTGACGAAGAATTACCACTTCCCTCTGATCGCCAGGTAACTGGGTTATCAGTTTCCTGATATCCTTATGTATCTGACTCTTAATCATGTCATCCTCGACATTATCTTCAGCGAATTTTTTCGAATTAAAGAGGTCAGATTCGTAATCGTCATTTGAGATTGTATTCAGTTGTTTTATCCTGCGGAAATGATCGATGATAAGGTTATGGGCAATACGCATTACCCAGGAAATGAATTTACCGTTATCATAATACTTCCCGGATTTTACAGATTGGATCACCTTCAGGAAAGTATCCTGAAACAGATCTTCAGCAAGGGCCTGATCGCGAATATAAAGGCTTATATAAGCGAAAACTTTGTTCTTATGACGTTTTATCAGCTGTTCAAAGCACGACTGCTCTCCCTTTATGAACATTTCGATCAGTTCATAATCGGACATCATTTTTTTCATAGCTCACTCTTTATTAATAATCAAGAGTAGAGTTGTTTAATAGGCAGTCCTCCTTTATTTTGGATGTTATTCGTTGTGCAAAGAAAACAAATTTTTTTAATTTGAAAGTATTACTTTTGAATTTTAACGAAATTTTATTGAAAAAGTTACAAAATCAGTTATGGAAGGGAATATTGAGATTAAGGGGGCAAGGGTACATAATCTGAAAAACATCAGTCTGAAAATACCAAGAAACAAGCTAATAGTCATTACAGGAGTGTCGGGTTCAGGGAAGTCTTCTCTTGCCTTCGACACTATATATGCAGAAGGTCAGAGAAGATATGTTGAAAGTCTTTCCTCCTATGCCAGGCAATTCCTTGGCAGAATGAACAAACCTGAAGTTGACTTCATAAACGGGATCCCTCCTGCCATAGCTATTGAGCAAAAAGTCAACTCACGCAATCCTCGTTCAACTGTCGGCACATCAACGGAAATATATGATTATGTGAGGCTGATGTATGCCCGGATAGGCCGGACATATTCCCCTGTCTCCGGGAAAGAGGTAAAGCGCCACAGCGCAGACGATATGGTCAACTACCTGTCAATGCTTCCTGAGGGAACGAAAGTTATAGTCACATCACCTGGAATCATACCGGCCAACATAAAAATATCCGAATATTTCTCTTTCCTGATAAAGCAAGGTTTCAGTCGAATTGAAAATGATGGGGAACTTATTAAAATAGATGAACCCGGAGCAGAAAAAAATTTTGGTCCGGGTCAGAAAATTAATATTGTAATAGACAGGCTGGTGACAAGTCATTCCGGTGATAACCTCAGCCGGGCTGCCGATTCTGCTCAAACAGCATTCCAGACAGGTAAAGGCCATTGTCAGGTCGTTATTTTTAATGAAAAAGGAACCAAAAGGGAGAATTTTTCAACCAAATTTGAAGAGGATGGCATCGAGTTTGAAGATCCTTCAGAATATCTTTTCAGCTTTAACAACCCTATTGGTGCATGTCCCGAATGTGAGGGGTATGGCAAAATAATTGGTATTGATGAGAATCTTGTAATTCCAGACAAGAACCTTTCAGTTTACCAGGAGGCAATTGTATGCTGGAAAGGGGAAACAATGAAAAAATGGAAAGAGAGATTGATTTCCAACGCAGATTTATTTGATTTCCCTATTCACAAACCAATTTATCAGTTAACTGAAGAACAAATACAACTCCTGTGGAAGGGGAACAAATACTTTTACGGACTGAACCGTTTTTTCCATCATCTCGAAGAAAAAAAATTCAAGATCCAGTACAGGGTATTATTAAGCCGTTACCGGGGAAAAACGACCTGTCCTGAATGCAAAGGGTCAAGATTAAAGAAGGAAGCAGGTTATGTGAAAGTCGCTGGGAAATCTATCCAGGAGCTTATTTCGGTTCCCGTTGGCAAGCTTTACAGGACCTTTTCGGAAATTAATCTTAATTCCGAAGATGCAAAGGTAGCTGAAAGGCTTCTTAAAGAGATTACCTTCAGGTTGAGGTTCCTGATTGATGTAGGCCTCCCCTATCTCACTCTCAACAGACTTTCATCTACATTGTCCGGAGGTGAATCACAAAGGATAAACCTTGCAACCTCACTGGGGAGTAACCTTGTTGGTTCGATGTACATACTCGATGAACCCAGTATTGGTCTCCATCCGCGTGATACAAATCTTCTTGTCACAGTGTTAAAGGAGCTCCGGGATCTTGGAAATTCAGTTCTTGTTGTAGAACATGAAGAGGAAATTATAAGAGCTGCTGATGAGATTATTGATATGGGTCCGGAGGCAGGCAGGCTGGGTGGCGAGGTTGTGTATCAGGGAGGTCTTGATCTTACAACCGGGAATCCGTCACTAACCGCTGGTTATCTGAGTGGAAGGCTGGTTGTTGCTGTTCCTGCCATAAGAAGAAAGTGGAACAGTTTTATCAAAGTAAGTGGTGCAAGAGAAAATAATCTTAAGAATATCAATGTTAAATTTCCACTTCATACCATTACTGCTGTCACTGGAGTTAGTGGTTCTGGCAAGTCGAGCCTGGTATCTGATATTCTTTACAAGGCATTGTCGAACAGGATCAACGGGAATAACCTGAAGCCAGGTCAGTTCCGCGAGATCACCGGGGATGTTGCAAGACTGACAGGAATTGAACTTGTTGATCAGAATCCAATTGGCAAATCAAGCAGGTCAAATCCAGTTACATACCTTAAAGCGTATGATGAAATCCGTAAGTTGTACGCAGAGCAACAGACCTCGGTTCAGAACAATTTTAAAGCATCCCATTTTTCATTTAATATTGAGGGAGGAAGATGTGAAGAATGCCAGGGAGAAGGGATAATAAAGGTCGAGATGCAGTTTATGGCTGATGTTGAACTGACCTGCGAAAACTGCAAAGGCATGAGATTTAAAAGGGATATTCTTGATGTCAGATACCATGGAAAAAATATTTTTGATATGCTTGAGATGACTATTGATGAAGCACTTGATTTTTTCAACAGTCATCCCGGGAAGAATGAAAAGAGAATAATTGAGAAACTTAAACCTCTTGCGGATGTTGGATTAGGTTATATAAAGATGGGGCAGTCATCAAGTACACTTTCAGGCGGGGAAAGCCAGAGAGTCAAACTTGCCTATTTCCTGAGTCAGGAAAGGGGCAGCGGCCATATTCTTTTCATATTTGATGAACCTACAACCGGCCTTCATTTTCATGATATCAATAAGCTGCTTAAATCTATAAATGCCCTGGTTGATCACGGGCATTCTGTAATTCTTATTGAACATAACCAGGAGGTCATTAAGAGCGCTGACTGGATTATTGATCTTGGACCCGAGGGCGGCGATGAAGGAGGATATGTCGTCTTCGAGGGGAAACCTGAAGATCTGGCGAGATGTAGATCTTCCTATACAGGGAAATACCTGTCATTGAAACTTAAATAAAAATTGTAGAGACGTTGCATGCAACGTCTCTACAATTAATAAATAATGTTATAATGAGTTTATTTTTTTATTTTAAATCCAAACATTATTGCTACACAACCACTTGAAGGTATACCTCCTGACTGATTAGTCGAGTTGACCTTGATTACAAGTTTAAGCTGCTGACTTGATTGAAGATTGAAATCCCATGTTTTGGCATAGTTTGCATCCTTATTGGAATAGAGAACATTTTTATTTGAATCAAGAACTTTAAATTCAATAGGAGGAAGATTTTCTTCACCGCATATTGACAACCGGTATTCCATGTCGGAATAGAATGTTTTATAGAGTTCAGCTTCTTCACCCTCAACAAGCACAGCAGCATGATAGTTACCATCATGAGTATATAAACCCAGTTCCGGCAGACAACTCTTTTTAGCAAAAGCTTTGCATTGTGCGTCAGCGGAAAAAGTAGTGACGGCAATGAACAATGTCAGAATCGGAATAATTTTAAATATTCTCATAGCTATTGTTATTTTACGAATGAATTTCTAATCTCTGCAACTGTTATTGAAAGCTCTTTGAATACTGCCGGTGTCATATCGGTCTGAACTTCCGATTTCAAAACTGTGACATTGGTAGTCTGGTTAATTTCCGGTCTGACAGGTGATGTTTTTAAAATTATCTTATCAAAAATAACTTTGACCGTGCTGACCTGAGTTATCAGTTCTTCGATTGCAGGGTGGCCTTTGCTGCTTTCAAGAAGATTAAGAAGGATATCTATTGAGAGTTTCTGATCAATAATTCTTCCTACAAGTTTATTGCCATTAAAATCTTTCATATCAACAAGTTGAGTGGATATATATAATCCTTCTATCCATCCTCCGACAAGGACTATTGCAGCTATTGCCGGTTGACCATTATCTTCAAGATACGAATTTGAATTCAGGTAAGTCTGGGAAACTATATCCATTATAACCTCAGTATTATGGATGTTCTCTTCAAGCTTGTCGAGGTCTTCCTGTTCAATAGCTTTTAAAATACCCAGTCCGTCGGCCATCTTTTTTGCTGCATTCATGTAATTAATAATCAACTGGGTCTGGTCGTACAAGCTGGCAAAACTAAGGTCGCAGGTGTAAACACCCAGGTTCAGTGCCATGCTCTTGTTAGTGATATAATTCTTTGTATTATCGACAGGATTAAGCAGATTGTCATCAAACTGCGCACCTGCTGATTTAATAAGCATTGCAGATTCAAGCGGTGAGGGTAGTGAATAGAATATTTTTTCTGCTTTCTTTATATCATCATATACAGCAGCATTATCACTTGGTACATTTACAGCCCCTTCATCTTTCTTTACTTTTTTACCACCGGATTTGCAGCTGGTAAGTATAAAGGAGAACAGAATAATTACTGTCAGGATCCGGTTACCGATTATAAACATTTTATTCATGATTCCGTCATTTTTATTGTCATATGTAATTCCCGACTAAATTAGTACAATATTTTTATTTTTCAAAAACAGCTTCATGCAATTAATGGTATTTCTAACTTTGAAGCAGATAATTACAGATGATCAGATCAGAAAAGAAGCTTAAGGAACTCAATTTAATTGTAAGTGAGGAGAATAGTGTTAAGGTGACTGAGGCAATTGAATCTCTTAGGGATGAAGAGCCTCATGAGGGTGTAATTGGCCTATTGATATCATTTTATGACAGGAGTGATAATTCTTCAATAAGAAGAGTCATTAAAGAATTCCTGAACGATATGAAAGATAGTTCAGCCTGTAAAGAAGTGATTGCTGAAATAAAAAAGGACTGGAAAGCAGATACGATAAATATGTTAGTCTCATCCTGCTGGCAATCAGGATTGGATTATTCTGATTATTCTGCTGACCTGGCTAAAGTTTTCCTTGCCGGAGACTACTTAACTGCTATTGAATGCTTTACGGTTATCGAAGAATCGGTTCAGAAAATCAGCAGGGAAAAGAAAGACGAAATTATAAAGATTATCAGGGAAGATTCACATTCCGGTCATGTTGAAAAAACAGTACTGACACTTGAGCTTATTTCGATACTTAGCTGATAATCAGACTAAAATACCATAAACATCAATTATTCATGTGAAGAAAAATACTTCATGAACTGGGTCCTTTCAAAAACTGCCGGTTTTTCGTAATTGGCATTATTCAGTTTACCCCTGAAATCACTTTATTTCTGAATTCATTTTCTTTCACCAAAAATAACACTTCCTATTCTGATTATTGTACTTCCTTCCTTTAGAGCAATATTAAAATCTCCTGACATTCCCATTGATATTTCCTTAAAATAAGGGCTCTCCCTGAAGTATTTGTTTTTAAGTTCATTAAAACAATCCGCAAGGTAACTGAACTCATTTCTTACCTTATCGCCGTTTTCAGTATATGTTGCTATTCCCATAACGCCACAAATCCTCACGGAGTTCAGGTTTTTGAGATCTTCAGATTGAAGCATCTCATGAAGTTCTTCAATACTGAATCCGAATTTTGTCTCCTCTGCTGCAATATGAATTTGTAAAAGACAGTCAACAATACGGTTAATTTTTGAAGCTTCATTATTAATAATTTTCAGCAGCCTGAAAGTATCTACCGACTGAATCATACTGATAAACGGCACGATCAACTTCACTTTATTGCTTTGAAGATGACCGATAAGGTGCCATTCAATATCTGAAGGAAGAAGATCCTTTTTCTGCAGCAGCTCCTGCACCCTGTTCTCCCCGAAACATTTCTGTCCGGTATTATATGCAGTAAGTATATCGCTTACCGATTTTGTTTTCGATACTGCGACCATGTTAACATATGATGGGATCTGTGTCTTTAGAAAACTTATGTTTATGGCAATATCGGTCATCGGCAAACAACTTTTAATGTTCAAAATTAGTAAAAAATAAAAAAAATAACCGCAAAGGTCGCAAAGGTTGACGCAAAGGTCGCAAAGAATTAAAGACCCTTATCATTACTTTGCGTGCTTTGCGCCTTCTTAGCGTGCTTTGCGGTCAAATCTTTTTCAATAAATACAAAACAGGGTTTAATAGAATTCAGCTTAGCAGGTGAATTACGAGACCGCTCCTGAGTTTTGGTTCAAACCAGGTTGTTTTAGGGGGCATAATATTACCGGAATCTGCAATGGTAATAAGCTGCTTCATTGAAACAGGGAATAGTGCGAAGGCTACCTTCATATCTCCATTGTCGACCCTCTTCTTAAG
>JBGOZX010000056.1:0-24663 GCA_041480425.1 Bacteroidia bacterium | reverse complement strand
TAATACTCATAAGTTCTTCTACCTCGCTTTTTGTTAGTTTGACTGTGTATCGTATCATTTGTAAAATTTTTACAAAGATACAAATATTTTAATTAATTACGTCACAATATATTTAACATAACACTACTTAATTATTCAATTGTCGTTTTTATAGTCTTCAATTTGTTTAACAAAAATAAGTTTTTTCTTGTTATTACTCCCGGGTTTAATAAGAAATCTATGTCAGAATAACAGTGAATCTTTGTTTTTTCTTGCTCCTAAAACTGCTTTATCTCACCTCATTAGCAAAACAATTTTAAATTAATTAACTTTGGGCGCTTTAATATTGATGTCACTGTGCAATTAACTATGTCTGGAAAAGAATTACTGAATCCATACGGAGATAAACAAAAGGCTTTCGATAAGCGATATCTTGAGATGGCTCTCATCTGGGCACAGAATTCTTATTGCATACGACGGCAGGTTGGGGCACTAATTGTAAAGGGTAAAATGATTATTTCGGACGGATACAATGGTACCCCTGCAGGTTTTGAAAATGTTTGTGAGGATGAAAATAATGTTACAAAGCCTTACGTTCTTCATGCTGAAGCAAATGCCATTACCAAAGTCGCTAAATCAAATAATTCCAGTGAAGACTCAACACTCTATGTGACAACATCTCCATGCATGGAGTGTTCAAAACTAATAATCCAGTCAGGTATTAAAAGAGTTGTTTACTGCAACAGGTACCATAAGACTGACGGTCTTGATCTTTTAAAGCGTGCCGGAATAGAATTGGTATATATTGATCCCGAAAAAGATATTTATGAAGTACAATAACTCAAACAGGAGTGTTCTGCTGCCGATTTTACTTGCATTGGCGCTGGTCACCGGAATGCTTATCGGAATTTACCTTCCTAAAAAGAGTGCTTTACCACAAAATTCAAACATCAGAGCAAGAAATGATAAAATAAACAGCATCCTGAACATTATTGAATCAGACTATGTAGATTCTGTTAACCGGAAGGATCTTGTTGAGGCTGCCATACCTGCAATCCTGAAAAAGCTTGATCCCCACTCGGTATATATTCCTGCTAAAGATCTGGCCCGCGCCAATGAACCTTTGCAGGGAAATTTCGACGGAATTGGTATATCATTCAACCTGTTGACTGATACTATACTGGTTATCAGCACCATACCCGGAGGTCCTTCTGAAAAGCTTGGTCTCCTTGCGGGAGATAAAATAATATATGTTAATGATTCCCTCGTTGCCGGCAAACACCTTAGCGATGAAAAAGTGATGGGAATGCTTAAAGGACCACGCGGAACGGTTGTCAGAATCAAAATACTCCGTAACGGATATAATGAACTGATACCTTTTGAAATAACACGGGATAAAATTCCCATTTACAGTGTGGATGTTGATTATATGGTAAATGATCACACCGGGTTTATCAGGATCAACAATTTTGCCATAACTACCTATGATGAGTTCATGAAAAGCCTTAAGGAACTTAAAAGCAAAGGCATGACCAGCCTGATACTGGATCTCCGCCAAAACTCTGGCGGAGTTATGGAATCTGCTATTAAGATAGCAAATCAATTCCTCAAAGATGGAGAGATGATAGTTTATACAAAAGGACGTTCTCAGCCACGTAATGAAGCGAGAGCCACGGGCAAAGGGGAGTTTGAAACCGGGGATCTTGTTGTACTCATAGATGAATTCAGTGCCTCGGCCAGTGAGATACTTGCGGGAGCAATCCAGGATAACGACCGTGGTACGATCATTGGCCGACGGTCGTTCGGAAAAGGATTGGTTCAGGAGCCAATACCATTTGCTGACGGTTCCGGAATGAGACTGACAATCGCGCGTTATTACACTCCAACCGGAAGATCAATACAAAAACCATATAATAAAAATTTTGATGAGTATTTTGATGATCTGAACACAAGAAATGAATTTGAAGTTCCTGACAGTATCCATTTCTCCGATTCATTGAAATTCACTACCCCCGGAGGCCGGATCGTTTACGGAGGTGGCGGTATAATGCCTGATAAATTTGTTCCTGCCGACACGTCTGGAATCTCTCCATATTTTCTGGCGGTCAGACCTCAGATTTACAGGTTTGCTTTGAAATATACCGAGAACCACAGGGAAAACCTTAAAAAATACACCGAGTCGGGAGAAATGGAAAAATATCTTGAAAAGCAGGGTTTGCTTGATCAGTTTATAAATTTTGCAGCAACAAATGGTATTAAAAAAGATCCGAAGGACATTAAAACTTCAGGTAAAATAATATATACACAATTAAAGGCTTATATTGCCCGTAACATTCTGGATAATAAAGGATTCTATCCTATCTGGGAAGAGATTGATACGACACTCAAATATGCGATTGATTTCCTGAAAAAGTAGACGGTTTGAGGTCCGGGGAAAAGTGTTTCCCGCAGATTTCGCGGATTAACGCAGAATAAGATCTGCGAAGATCAGCGTGATCTGCGGGAAACATTTAAAAAAGGTCTGTAGCAAAATCAATTATGACTTTAACAGATAGACCCTCTTCCTCAATAAATCCTAAATGTCCTGAGTTTTCAAGTACAACTACCTTTGCATTTGCAGGAAGCTTTACATTTTTCTGAACTGTATCGCAGGGAATGTAGTTGTCCATTTTACCAAGAACCCACAGACACGGTACTCTTCCCGCTTCCATAACTGACAGTCTTGAGGGCCTGATAATCATCCCGTTAAGTACAGCTATGATTCCAATATCAGGGATTCGGGAAGCAATCTCTTTGGAGTATTGTAATGCCTGGGAAAATTTGTCAAGGTTACTGGTTGCGAACATCATTGAAACATTATCCGGATACATAAGGTATTTCTTCCCTGCCCTGACAATTGTTATTTCACGTTCCCTTTTATCTAGTACTTCAGGAGAGTCGGCAAAGGGATGGGAATGGAACAGGCAATACCCAGCAAGTCGTTCAGGGAAAAGCTCAAGAAAAGCAAGGGCAACATATCCCCCGAGGGAATGGCCGGTAAGAACGGCTTTTTTAATATTCAGACTGACAAGCAACTCCTTTACTGCAGTCGCCATAAACTCCATTGAATGGCTTTCTCCAAAAACAGCTGAAAGACCATGCCCGGGAAGGTCTACGGAAATAACACGATATTTTTGAGCCAGTTTCTCAGCAAAGCCAGTCCACACTTCAGACGATTCGAGATACCCATGAAGGAGAATTATTGTTTCTCCTTTTCCTGAATCTATATAGTAGATTTTACCCCCATTGTATAAGATATAATATTTCATTAGTATATAATATATTTTAATGGTCTAATGAACCCCGAAGGGCTCGCTGAAGGCATTTTACAAAAATATGAATGTTTCATAAAAAAATCAATTAATGTTACTGATAACCAAAAACCAATATCTGAATAAATATAGTTTATCACATTAATTGTCAATCTGAATAAATAATTATTATTTTTATAAACAGATTTCCCCTGGCAATAGTATGAAACTTTAAATATTTCATAACCAATGAATAAAGTTATTTTTTCTTCAATCTCCAAGAAATTTGTAATGGCCCTGGCAGGACTTTTCCTGTTAATGTTTCTGCCAGTACATTTCATCATTAACCTTTTGCTTCTTAAAAGCGAATCTGAGTCATTCAATAGAGCGGCACATTTTATGGCAACTTTTCCACTGATCAGAATTGTTGAGATTGCGCTTATGGCAGCAATTCTTATTCATATATCCTGGGGTATCTACTTGCAGATCCAGAACTGGCTTGCCCGGCCTGTTGGTTATGTCAGCGGCAGCAAATCAGAAACCTCATTTTTCTCAAGGTTTATGATCTGGACAGGCGCTTCTGTCCTGACCTTCCTGGTTCTTCATTTCTTCAATTTTTATTTCATCAAACTGGGTCTGGTCCCTGGCGATCCGGAAAATTTTTACTCAGTAGCACATAATCTTTTCAAGATACCGGCATACAATTATATTTATCTTGTATGTTTCGCACTTCTGGGTTTCCACCTTTTTCATGCTTTTTCCTCAGCATTTCAGACTCTGGGTCTGAATCACAGGATTTGGACTCCAGTTGTAAAGGTTATTGCATGGATTTATTCAATAGCTCTTCCTCTGGGCTTTGCTTTCATTTCAATTACAATCTGGCAATTCAGATAGAAAAAACATATATACATGGGAAAATTATATTCTAAAATACCCCAAGGTCCGCTGGCACAGAAATGGACAAAGTATAAAGCTTCCGTCAAGCTGGTTAACCCTGCCAACAAAAAGAAGCTTGATATTATAGTTGTTGGTACAGGATTATCGGGAGCAGGCGCTGCTTCTGCCCTTGGAGAGCTGGGTTACAATGTCAATAATTTCTGTTATCAGGATACGCCCCGCAGGGCACATTCTGTTGCAGCTCAGGGGGGAATCAATGCGGCAAAAAACTATCAGAATGATGGTGACAGCGTATATCGTCTCTTTTATGATATGATCAAAGGGGGCGATTACAGGGCACGTGAAGCAAATGTCTACAGGGCAGCCGAAGTAAGTAATGAAGTAATCGACCATTTTACAGCTCTTGGAGTACCTTTTGCCAGAGATTACGGAGGGACACTTGAAACACGTTCATTTGGTGGCGTACAGGTATCAAGGACATTCTACTCCAAAGGACAGACAGGGCAGCAGTGTCTGCTCGGGTGCTATTCATCATTGAACAGGCAGATAAAAAAAGGAAATGTTACAATGTACCCCCGCCGCGAAATGCTTGATCTGGTTGTGATTGACGGGAAAGCCAGGGGGATAATTGCCCGTAACCTGGTGACAGGGGAAATTGAACGCCATTCAGCTCATGCTGTTGTGCTTGCGACAGGCGGTTACGGAACAATTTATTATCTCTCAACATTAGCAGTAAATTCCAATGCTTCAGCCGCATGGAAAGCCCACAAGAAAGGGGCCTTCTTTGCTAATCCGAGTTTTGTTCAGATACATCCTACCTGTGTTCCTCAGCTAAACGAGTTCCAGTCCAAACTAACACTCATGTCGGAATCGCTCCGTAACGATGGACGAGTATGGGTTCCAAAAACCAAAGGTGATACAAGACTGGCAAATGATATACCTGAGGAAGAAAGAGATTATTTTCTTGAAAGAAGATACCCTACTTTCGGAAACCTTGTACCCAGAGATGTTGCCTCCAGGGCAGCCAAAGAACGATGTGATGCTGGTTACGGGGTGGGTGAAACAGGACTGGCAGTAAACCTTGATTTCAAGGATGCAATAAAGAAACAGGGGAAAAAATCGATTGAGAACAAATATGGTAACCTGTTCGAGATGTACAATACCATCACGGGTAGTGATCCATATGAGGTACCTATGAGAATCTATCCTGCAGGTCATTACACAATGGGCGGGCTCTGGGTAGATTATGAGCTGATGACAACCATCCCAGGACTTTATGCTGTTGGTGAATCGAACTTTTCCGATCACGGTGCCAACCGACTGGGCGCAAGTTCCCTGATGCAGGCAGCGGGTGACGGATATTTTGTTTTGCCAAATACAATCAGTAATTACCTTTCTGATGAGATCCGGGTTCCAAAGATCCTCACCGGTAAACCAGAATTTGAAGAGGCCGAAAAAGCTGCTGTTGAACGGCTAAATAAACTGATCTCTATAAAAGGAAAACAAGCTGCTTCTTCATTCCATAAACGTCTGGGGAAGATAATGTGGGATTATTGCGGGATGACACGTAATGAGAAAGGCCTTAAGAATGCCCTGACACTTATCCATGAACTGAAAGAAGAGTTCTGGAAAGACCTGAATGTTCCAGGCACAATCAATGAACTTAATATGGAGCTTGAAAAGGCAGGCAGAGTTGCGGACTATTTTGAGCTTGCAGAGCTCCTTGTAAATGACGCTCTTGAAAGAAGAGAATCATGCGGAGCTCATTTCAGGGAGGAGTACCAGACTCCCGATGGTGAAGCCATGAGAAACGATGAGCAGTTTGCTTATGTCGCAGCCTGGGAATATGCCGGGGAGGGGAAACCTCATATCCTTCACAAGGAAGAGCTTAAATTCGAGGAGGTTGAGATGAAAGTCAGAAGCTATAAGTAGGGCCGACCGTAAAAAAATTGTTCTGTAAACAATTTTAGGTAGGAGCCAGACTGCATGGATAGAGTGCAGTGGCATAACAGTTCAACGGGATTAAGGTAAACGAAATAACAGAACAACGAAATAACAATACCAGGCAATGAAGATCACACTTAAGATATGGCGTCAGAAAAATGCCAGAGAAAAGGGCAGTTTTGTGACATACAAAATGGATGAGGTATCGCCAGAGATGTCATTCCTTGAAATGCTGGATGCCCTGAATAAAAAGTTGGTTGAGGAGGATAGGGATCCTGTAGCTTTCGATCATGACTGCCGCGAAGGTATTTGCGGATCATGCGGGATGTATATTAATGGTCATCCTCATGGACCTGTACCAGCAGTTACAACCTGTCACCTTTCGATGAGATATTTTAAAGACGGTGATACTATATGGGTTGAACCATGGAGGGCTAAGCCTTTCCCTGTAATTAAAGACCTGATAGTCGACAGAAGCGCCTTTGACAAGATACAGGTTGCCGGTGGATTTATATCCGTAAATGCTGGTGCTGCACCAGAAGCTAATTCAATACTTGTTCAGAAGAATAGGTCGGATGATGCTTTCGATTCCTCTATTTGTATCGGATGCGGTGCATGTGTGGCTGCCTGTAAGAATGCTTCGGCAATGTTGTTTGTATCTGCTAAAATATCTCAGTTCGCTTTACTGCCCCAGGGACGTGTGGAAGCCAAAGAAAGGGTGAGAGCAATGGTTACAACAATGGATGATCTTGGATTTGGTAACTGCTCCAACACCGGTGCCTGTGAAGCTGAATGTCCTAAGCAGATCAAACTTACCAATATTGCAAGACTAAACAGGGAATTCTACAAAGCATATTAAATATAGAGGTCACTCTCCCCTATTCAAAAGACAATTACTTCTTTGGAATCCAGGCTGTCGACGCAGCCGGACATGAAAGTATTGCAGTTTTCCCGGGCCAAGCAAGAAGGCAGACAGGAACAAATTAATAATACCCCTCTGGCCGCTGACGCGGCCATCACCCCTAACAGGGGGGAAATAAAAAGGGGATTTTACAAGCAAACTGATTCTATCTCAGCTACTGTTTTTGGTATCGGCTTGCCGAGAAGCTTATGCCCCTTTTCAGTAATCAGGACATCATCTTCAATGCGAACGCCACCAAAATCTTTCCAGTTCTCAACTTTTTCATAGTTGATGAACTCTTTGAATTTGCCTTCTGATTTCCACCGATCTGTAAGTTGCGGTATAAAATAACAGCCAGGCTCTACTGTAAATACATGTCCGGTTTTGTATGGCAGCGCAAAGCGAAGAAATGCCAGGCCAAATTGTTTACTGCGTTTTACCTCCTCATTGTACCCGATATAATTTTCGCCAAGTGCTTCCATATCATGAACATCCAGACCCATCATATGACCAAGACCATGAGGCATGAACAAAGCATGAGCACCGGCCGCAACTGACTCATCAACATTACCTTTCATCAGGCCAAGATCCTTCATCCCCGAGGCGATAATTTTGCATGCATTAAGATGCAGATCCCGGTTTGACATTCCTGGCTTTGCAGCTTTTATTGATTCTGTATTGGCCCGAAGAACTATTTCATAAATATCCTTCTGTTTTTGATTAAATTTCCCACCAACAGGTGTTGTACGTGTTATATCCGATGAATAATGCAGATTTGTTTCAGCCCCGGCATCAGTTACCATCATCCTGCCTTTCTTTAAGATATTGCTATGGGCATGATTATGGAGAGTCTGTCCGTTTATACTCAGGATGACAGGAAAAGCTGTTCCACCTCCTTTTCCCAGAGCAATACCTTCAATCGTACCAAAAATTTCCTGTTCTTTAATCCCTGGTTTGCACATCTTCATGGAAGTAACATGCATCTCATAAGCTATTTCAATGGCTTTCTCAATCTCTTCAATTTCAATCTGTTCCTTGATTGATCGCATAGAGATAACTGCTTTTATCAAATCGATCGAAGCAAGAGTTTTCATCTGGCAGGGATTCTCTTTCAGAAGTGAGCCCAGGGTCATCTTTGTTTCAGAACGGTAAGGTGGTAAAAAATGAATTTTTCTTGTCCCGGATAAAGCATCTTTAATAGTGTCCTCAAGTTTTGACATAGAGGCAGTATCAGTAACACCACATTTTTCAGCAAGTTTTTTAACAGTTGATTGAGGTCCCATCCAGATAATGTCGTCCATATCTACATCATTTCCAAAGATCCGGTCTTTTCCTGAATCAAAATCCATCATTCCGGCTAATCCCGGAAGATCGAGTCCGAAGAAATAGAGAAAATCGCTATCCTGTCTGAAATGATATGTATTAGCCGGATAGTTCATCGGCGCTTCAGCATTGCCGATGAATAACGCCAGTCCCGTTTTCATTTTTTTATGGAGTGTCTCTCTCCTTTTGGTATATACTTCACTTTTAAACATATTTCAAATAATTAAATTATTTTGGTTTGACACTACTAAATTAATACCCTAATAATTATGAAACAAGTGATACGTAATTATAAAAGAAATCCGGGGTCCTATTCATTAAGATTGTGAGTGGCTGTATTGGGAGAAAATTCAATTCTATTAAGCTTTTCCACTAATTCAGCCGGATCACTCTCTTTTTCGGAATAAGCTTCGTTAAGGCTCTTTCCCCCGCCACAGCAAAAATCTATCCCTGCCTCTTTACACACTGATGCTGCCCTGTAGTCCAGTGCAACAATTTCTCCTATAGATATATCACTTTTCATACTTTCGTCTATTATAATTTAGTATCTCAAATAATTAATACCATGATTTAAGTCGCTTGAAAATCAATTTATTTACCCCATTCCGTTTGCTGGCAGAAGTCAATTGATTTTGACTTCGTCGAGCTCCCTCGCTGAAGCGGGGTCGGTTCTTCGCTCCCCTTGGGGTCGGGGTAAACGAAGAAAATCAATGAATTCATGTTTAAGGATCCCGCCATCATTTTATCAAATTACCGGGACAAAGTTATATTATTATTTATTAAAAGACAAAAAGGTCTTTTGGTAATTTTTAAAATATTTTTGCTATTTTTGTACCCGTAATGATTAAATGTATAATGGAATATGTTTATCAAGGAAACAGAATACGCACTCAGAGGACTGGTTTACATTAAGTTACAAAACCTGAAAGACAGAAGACCTGGAACAGTTGAGGTGGCAAAAGAAATTGATGCACCCCCTTTCTTCACTGCAAAAATATTACAGCGCCTTGTAAGGTTTGGCTTTTTGGAATCTCTCAAAGGAAAAGGCGGAGGCTTTTTCTTTGCTCCTGGCAAACCCGATCTGTCACTTAGTAAACTTATTTCTGCTACCGAGGGCGACAGATCATTTTCAGGCTGTGGTTTTGGACTTAAACATTGTGATAAAAATAATCCATGTCCCCTTCACGAAAAATATGCTCCTATCAGAGAGTCAATAAATAAACTGGTTTCAGAGGAGACAATCCAGAGTCTTGCAGAAAAAGTCTACAAAAAAGAACTTAGTCCTATTGAAATAAAAAACAAAAAATTTAGATTTCCATTTGTTGTTTTAATTTATTTATAAAAACCATCTTATCACCATGAGCGAAATAATCAATAACTCAAAAAAACGAAGGGAGCTTCTGAAACACATGATATTGCAGCTTCACAACGGAGAGGCTCCCGACCTGGTACGTAAAAGACTTGTTGATTTGTTAAGGTCGATACCGTATGATGAAGTTGTGGAAGTTGAACAGGAGTTAATTTCGGAGGGTTTGCCTGCAGAAGAGGTTCTGAAATTCTGTGACATCCATCAAATGGTTTTAGACGGGCATATCGACCAGAGCGGGGCGAAACCTGTTCCTGAAGGCCATCCTGTTGATACTTTCAAAAAGGAGAACAGGGAACTCGAAACAGTGATAGATCAGCTTGAACAACTCTTCGGACAGTTAAAAACCATAAAAGACACTGAAATAAAACAATGGTTAATAAGGGTCCATGCACATCTTAATAATCTTATGGACGTTGACAAACATTATAAAAGAAAGGAATACCTGGTATTCCCTTTTCTTGAGAAATATGAAATAACCGGTCCTCCTAAAGTTATGTGGGGGAAGCATGATGAAATCAGAGCTTTACTTAAGACGTCGATTGAAGCCGTCAGCACAAAAGGATCAGTATCGGCAGATGAAGCGGTAACTATTACAGAACTGGTTTTACTTCCGGCTGTAAAGGGGGTATCTGACATGATCTCAAAAGAAGAAGAGATCCTACTACCAATGTGCATGGACAAACTTACCGACGATGATTGGTTCTCTGTTTATCAGCAAACCAACGAATTTGGTTACTGCCTTTACGATCCGCAGGTCGAGTGGAAACCTGAGGGTATAGGGATAAGTGAAATAACCTATAATAAAGGTAACAATATTCAACTTACCACAGGGAGTTTCAGTTTAAATGAACTGGAAGCCCTGTTCAGAACCCTACCCATTGATATTACGTTTGTCGATAAGGACGATAAAGTGAAATTCTTCATTCTCGGTCCAGACCGTATATTCACGCGTAACAGAGCCATTATCGGACGCGATGTAAGGATGTGCCATCCCCCTTCAAGTGTACACGTGGTTGAACAGATACTGAGTGATTTTAAAAACAACACCCGGAAAAGTGCAGCATTCTGGATATCTATGCAGGGAAGATTTATCTACATCGAGTATTTTGCCATGAGAGATAAGAACGGGCAATATCTGGGTACAATAGAATTCACACAGGACCTTACAAACCTCCGGAAGTTAGAGGGCGAACAACGATTATTATCATATAATGCTAAGTAACAATTATGTCATTATCTAAGATTACTATTTCACCTAAAACCAGGGTTGGAGAATTATTGGACACCTATCCTGAATTGGAACCGGTCTTAATGGAAATGTCGCCGGCATTTGAAAAACTTAAGAATCCTGTTCTGCGCAAAACTGTTGCCCGTGTTGCAACACTTCAACAGGTTGCTGTTGTGGGAGGATTAAATGTCAATGAGATGGTTAAACGATTACGAAAAGAGGTGGGACAAAGTGCCGGTAAGGCAGACAGTTCGGATTCTGAATATCTGTCTGTCGATTCACCTCTCTGGTTTGAAAAAGCAATGATTATTAATAGATTTGATGCTTCACCTATTGTTAATTCGGGAGGAAGTCCGATGAATGAAATTCTTCATCAAACCAATTTGCTAAAACCCGGAGAAATATTTGAACTGCAGACTCCCTTTATTCCGGCGCCAATAATAGACCTGCTTAAGGAGAAAGGCTATAAAGTTCATTGTGTTCAAAATGAAAACAATGTAATTAGTTTTGTCTGCAAGTGACCCTTTTCTGATTCACTTTTATTAAAAATCCGGATTTATAAGTCGGGGAGAGCCTGACTTTTTCGGTATTAAACTGAAACAAAACCAGTTCAACCCCGTATAAGTGTATTAACAATACTAATTTTGAAAAATGAAAATCAATCTTCGTAGTAATCAGTCTAATAAAAATGCGAATACTATTTGTTATTAATAAAACTTTATTATATTCGCACAACGTTATCAACAAATTATTAACACTAACCTCCCGATATGCCTTACAGAAGATTACCCAACACCGATGCTGCCCGGATAAGGGCAATGAGGATAGCACTCGAAAAAGGGAAAGAGCTTCCTCCAAACAAAATGGCTTTTTCATCCAGATCGATTGTCAGGTTGCAGAGATTCCTGCCGCAGTTTGAACAGATGATTCAATTACAGCGTCAATCTCTTGCAAATCAGAATAATAAAAGCAAGGATTACAATGAAATTGTAAGAAAGGCAAGGGTTTATCTTACACATTTTGTCAGAGTAATGAATATGGCAGTATTCAGGGGTGATCTGCCGGTTGAGACTAGGGCTTTCTATGGGCTGGCAACAAACGAATCTACTGTCCCATCATTAAATACAGAAAACGAATTGATAAGCTGGGGCAAAAGAATAATTGAAGGCGAAGAATATCGCATCAGGAAAGGTGGTAGTCCCATCACCAATCCGACAATTGCAGTAGTTAAAGTAAGGTACCAGAATTTTTTAGAAGCATGGAACTATCATAAGACTTTGGCCAAAAAGACTCTCGATTACACAGAAAAGAACGGAGAACTTCGAAAAGAAGCCGATGAGATAATAGTCCAGGTATGGAATGAGGTTGAAAATACTCACAGCACACTACCTGAAGATAAAAGAATGGCTGAAAGTGAAAATTATGGCCTTGTATATTTTTACAGGAAAAGTGAATTGAATAGAGCTGCAACAGCATCCGAAGCCCAAAGCAGTATCTGGCCGCAATAAAAATCAGTTTGACAATAGGCAATATATCACTTGGCGATTATCCTTTGTTTCTTGCTCCGATGGAGGATATTACAGATCCCTCTTTCCGTATGTTATGTAAAATGAATGGTGCAGATTTTACGTACACTGAGTTCATCTCATCCGATGGACTTATAAGGGATGGCCAGAAGAGCGTGAAAAAGCTTGATATCTACGATTTTGAAAGACCCATCGGCATTCAGTTGTATGGTCATCTGGTTGATGCCATGGTGGAAGCAGCGGTAATTGCTCAAGAGTCAAAACCTGAACTTATTGACATCAATTTCGGTTGCCCTGTAAAAAAAATCGCCAACAGAGGTGCCGGTGCCGGGATGTTACGAAATATCCCGTATATGATTGAAATGGCCGGAGCAATCGTTAAAGCAGTAAAACTGTCTGTCACTGTTAAGACAAGGCTTGGCTGGGATGATGAAAGCAAAAACATTGTAGAAATAGCAGAAAGGTTACAGGATATTGGGATTCAGGCATTAACGATCCATGGAAGGACAAGAGCCCAGTTATATAAAGGGGTCGCCGACTGGAGTCTAATCGGTGCTGTTAAGAATAACCCTCGAATGAAAATACCGATTATCGGAAACGGAGATATCGACGGACCTGTTAAGGCAAAGGAGATGTTTGACAGATATGGGGTAGATGGTATCATGATCGGTCGAGCTACTGTTGGCAGACCATGGATATTCCGTGATATCAGACATTATCTTAATACCGGGGAATTACTTCCTGAACCAATGGTTTCTGAAAAAGCTGACCTGGCTCTCTTTCACCTTGAAAAGTCACTTGAATTTAAAGAAGGTAAAAGAGCAATATTTGAAATGCGCCGGCATCTTTCCAACTATTTCAAAGGACTGTCACATTTTAAGGAAACCCGTCTGAAGCTTCTCACTGCCATTGAAATAAATGACATTGTAAACATCATTAAAGAGATTCGGGAAAGGTGGGGTGATTTCAGAAGTGACGACAAAACATCTGTTTACGGAGTTTGAGTTTCAGGTTTAACGGCCTCGACTTCACCGAAAAGAGGTGAGAAATCTTTCCATCTGAAAATCATTTTGAGAATAAAAACAAAAATAATTCCCGTGACCAGAAGTGCTGTAAATTCTGTCCACGGGTAAACATTTTGCTGCTCATAAACAGCCGGGGTCTGCAAAGCAGATGATTCATTGGTAACCATAATACACAGAAAAATATTATTGGCAGTATGTGCACCCATAGCAGCCTCTATCCCATCGTCAAGGATTGTTGTTACTCCAAATATTAATCCGAAGAGAATATATTGAGGCATCATGGTAAAAAAGCCGAAATCCTTAACCTCGGGATTAAAAGCATGCATAAGTCCGAATAGAACAGACGTCATCAGCAGCGGGAACCACCTGTTCCTTAACATAACTGCAAAGCCCTGCATAAGGTAACCTCTGAAAAGGACCTCTTCGAATGCCGCCTGGAATGGAATAAGCAAAATAGAGATGACTGCCAGTATGATAAGTGTCCCGGAAGTATTGTTCAGGGTAAAATTTGCAGGATCAACTTTCAGATATATGAATAAATAAGCTGCTGAAATAATAAACCAGATTAATGCTGAAATAAAAAACCTGTTCCATCTGATAGTCCCTGTACCATTAATGATAATTTTAAAGGTTCTTTGATTCAAAGGCTTAACCAGCAGAATAAAAGCTGCAAGACCGGCAATAAACGGGAAAAGCATCATAAATAATCCCAGGTTAGGATCAAGACCAAGGACACTCAGATCGTTAGGATTGGCTGCAATCTGGGTAACTACCCCCGGGTCGGAAGCGGTTTTAATTGCATAAGCTATTATTAAGGGTATTGCCCCAATAGTGTTGGAAGCGATCAATACAGATGCAAACATTACAATATACCGCCACAGGCTATTCCTGCCGGTAAATGATGATTCAAGATGGTTCATGATTAATAAAATTAGAATTCCGAGCTGACCCTTTTTGGATGATCAATAGAATAATGAAGACCTATGCTTTCCTGACGGTTCGTCGCCATTTTTATAATTAGATAACCCACATTAATCAGGTTTCTCAGTTCACAAATCTTTTTAGAAATAAGAGACCGTTTGTACAGGTTTTCAGTCTCTTTATATAAAATTTCAAGTCGGACCATTGCTCTTTCCAATCGAAGATCTGATCTAACAATTCCGACATAGTTACTCATGATCATCTGTACCTCTTTAAGACTCTGGGTTATGAGTACCATTTCTTCAAGGTGTGTTGTTCCTTTATAATCCCAGTCAGGCAAATTTTCTTCAAAATTCAAATCTACCAGACGTTTTCCTGAATGTATTACAGCACGGTGAGCGTAAACTACGGCTTCAATCAGAGAATTTGAAGCTAGTCGGTTAGCTCCATGAAGACCTGTAGAAGAGACTTCACCCAGGGCATAAAGACGGTCGATATTACTCTGACCATATGTATCCACTTTTATTCCACCGCAGGAATAATGAGCAGCAGGAACAACAGGTATCATATCTTTCGTAATGTCAATACTGCGGATCAGACAATGTTCATAGACATTTGGAAAATGGTCCTTTAAACCTTCAGGATTAAGATGAGTACAATCGAGCCAAGCATGATCATCTCCCCATATCTTCATCTCATTATCTATTGCTCTCGCAACTATATCTCTCGGAGCAAGTGATCCGCGACTGTCGTACCTGTTCATGAATTTTTCACCAGCCATATTCTTCAGAACTGCACCATAGCCCCTTAGTGCTTCAGTAATTAAAAACGAAGGCCTTTTGTTTGGATCAAATAAAGAAGTAGGATGAAACTGGATAAACTCCATGTTTTCGACGGTCCCTTTAGCGCGGTAAACCATTGCTACACCATCGCCTGTGGCGATTTCGGGATTTGTAGTGGTGAGATAAACATTCCCCAATCCTCCTGTTGCTACCACTGTAACTTTTGACAGGAAGGTTATGACTTTCTGATTAACAAGGTCAGCGACATAAGCTCCATAACATTTAATACCAGGATAATTTTTCTTTACCTCTTTCCCGAGGTGGTGCTGTGTCAGGAGTTCGATGGCAAAATGTTTTTCATATATTTCAATATTCGGATCTTTTCTTACCCGTTCCATCAAAGTATTCTGGATGACTTCCCCGGTCTTGTCCTTCGCATGCAGGATCCTGTACTCCGTATGTCCTCCCTCTTTTGCAAGATCATATGTACCATCCTCCTTTTTGTCGAATGAGACCCCGAGGTCGATAAGGTCTTTTATTCTGTCAGGGGCTTCCTGAACTACAAGCCTGACGACCTTTTCATTACAAAAGCCATCACCTGCAATTAAAGTGTCCCTGATATGCTTTTCAAAATTATCAGGTTCACTGAATACAGCAGCAATTCCACCCTGTGCATAACGGGTGTTCGAATCATCAAGGGTTGATTTGGTGACAATTGAGACTTTGCCAAACTGTGCAGCCTTGAGAGCGAAAGTCAGCCCGGCTATTCCTGATCCAATAACAAGAAAATCGGTTCTCTTCTTCATTATCTTTTTCAAAGATTACAGTGGGCAAAGATACTAATAGAATTGATTTTCTTTGTTTACCCCAACCCCAGGGGGAGCGAAGAAAATCAATTTACTCTCCTTGGGGACGGGGTAATTAAATTGATTTTCAAGCGATTATAAGAATAGAGAATTATTTTTAGTACGATATTTTCACATTAGTCCACTTTTCCTGATTGAGCAAATCAGATTGTAAAACAGAAGTTTTTAATTTACTTTTGCTTTCCACGATTGACAAACAAAAATAATTATGGCTCAGGAAGATAATTTTAGAAAGTTAGTTGCTCATTGTAAGGAATACGGTTATGTTTTCCCGTCGAGTGAGATTTATGACGGGTTAAGTGCCGTATATGATTACGGACAGTATGGTGTTGAATTGAAAAACAATATTAAGAAATACTGGTGGGACAGCATGGTCCTTTTAAACGATAATATAGTAGGAATTGATTCAGCCATTTTTATGCATCCTACCATCTGGAAAGCCTCCGGACATGTTGATGCATTCAATGACCCGCTTATTGACAATAAGGATTCAAAAAAAAGGTACAGGGCTGATGTTTTAATTGAGGAGCATCTGGCAAAAATCGAAGAGAAAATCACCAAAGAGGTTGAAAAGGCAAAAGAGAGATTCGGAGCAGCTTTTGATGAGAAAAAATTCGTAGAGACAAATCCGCGTATTCTTGCAAACCAGGCTAAGATTGATGAACTGAATGACCGCTTTTCAAAAGCATTGAATGAAACAAACCTTGCTGAATTAAAACAGATTATAATAGACAATGAAATAGTCTGCCCGATATCGGGCAGCAGAAACTGGACGGATGTAAGACAGTTTAATCTGATGTTTGCAACAGAAATGGGATCGACTCTTGAAGGAGCAAATAAGATTTATCTCCGTCCCGAAACAGCCCAGGGAATATTTGTTAACTTTCTTAATGTTCAGAAGACAGGAAGGATGAAAGTTCCGTTTGGAATTGCACAAATCGGCAAAGCTTTCCGGAATGAAATAGTAGCGAGGCAGTTTATTTTCAGGATGAGAGAATTTGAACAGATGGAAATGCAGTTCTTTGTACAGCCTGGTACTGAGCTCAATTGGTTTAAACACTGGAAGGAAATAAGGATGAGGTGGCATAAAGCTCTTGGATTTGGTGATGACAATTACCGTTTTCACGACCACATCAAGCTTGCCCATTATGCAAATGCTGCTACTGATATTGAATTCAGATTTCCGTTTGGTTTTAAGGAGGTTGAAGGTATACATTCAAGAACTGATTACGACCTGAAGCAGCATCAACAGTACAGTGGCAAAAAGATGCAATATTTTGATCCTGAGAAAGGAGAATCATATATCCCTTTTGTAATTGAAACATCGATAGGTGTTGACAGGATGTTTCTTCAGGTAATTTCAGCTGCATATCTTGAAGAGGAATTGAACAAAGAAGACGGTAGTACAGATACACGTGTTGTTTTAAGGCTGCCTTCATTTCTGGCACCGGTTAAGCTGGCAGTTATGCCATTGGTTAAAAAAGATGGCCTTCCGGAGATTGCTGAAAAGATTGTGCATGATCTGAAGTTTGATTTCAATTGTCAGTATGATGACAAAGACTCTATCGGCAGACGTTACAGACGCCAGGATGCTATCGGCACACCATATTGCATTACAATAGATCATCAGACCGTTGATGATAGTACAGTTACAATAAGGTATCGTGATTCCATGTCCCAGGAACGTGTAAGTATATCTCAACTAAAAGATATTATAGCTGAGAAAGTAAGTATTGGGACCCTTCTCAAAATGCTCTAAGATGAATAAGGTTCTCATCATTACTTACTACTGGCCACCCGGCTCAGGAGCAGGAGTACAACGATGGCTTAAGTTTTCGAAGTATCTTCCAAAATATGGATGGGAACCAGTTATCCTGACCGTTGATCCGGATTTTGCAACATACCCTGCTTTAGACGATTCGCTTAATAATGAAGTGCCTTCAGAAATCAAAGTTTATAAGACAAGAGCGACGGATTATTTCAGGTTTTATAAAAAAAACAAATCCGGAATTCCGTCAGCCGGTTTTGCAAATAATGATGATAAAGGAGTACTTGGACCGTTCCTTAAGTTTTTAAGGGGTAATTTTTTTATACCTGATCCCAGAAGAGGATGGAACAAATTTGCTTTCAAAAAAGCATCTGAGATTATTGAAAATGACAGGATAAATTTTATAATTACAACCAGTCCGCCCCATTCAACCCAGCTTATCGGGTTAAAGCTTAAAAAGAAATATCCTGGGATCATATGGATTGCTGATATGCGTGATCCGTGGACAGATATTTATTATTACAAACAATTTTATCCAACCTGTTTTTCTAAAAAGATCGATACCGGATATGAGAGGCAGGTTTTAACGTCCGCAGATAAAATTATTACAGTTGGAAAATCTCTTAAAGAGCTGTTTGCTTCAAAAATTTCAGGACTCAACACTAAAATTGAAATAATTTCCAATGGTTATGATGAAGATGATTTTTCAGGAATTACTGCATGTGATCCTGCCATATTTACTATTTCTTATATTGGAACTTTGTCCGACTCATATCCTGTTCAGGGATTACTGGATGCTCTTTCACTGCTCAAAGTAAAAGCAGTTGATTTCAGACTGAGATTTATCGGGTTGGTAGCGCAGAAACAGAAAGAGCTAATTATATCGGTTGCAGGTAACACAAATGTGGAGTTTATTCCCTATGTTGACCATCCATCAGCTATAAAATACATGCTAAATTCGACTGCCCTGTTACTTATTATACCCGATCATCATAGTAATAAAAGCATTATCACCGGTAAGCTTTTTGAGTATATAGCATCTGGGAAGCCGGTTATTTGTCTTGGTCCTGTTGACGGCGATGCTGCCGGAATTTTAAGAGAAACCGGACTCGGAATTACATTTTCTTATATGGATTCTTACTTAATTTCGGATTATTTATCAACTCTGAGCTCCGGTAAAAAGATTTTCCCGAAGATGTCCCCGAAAGTCTTCAGCAGAAGCGAATTAACCGGAAAGCTCATTCCCCTGCTATTTAAGCCGGAATAACCAGATTATTTGATGGATTAGACTTCCGGGCTTTTTTTATTTTTACCTTTAACTTACATTTATGTCCTAAGAATTCCTTAACAGGAAGTAAATTATGAAGATAGGAGTTGTTGTTGATAATGAGCTGAATCATGATATACGTGTTCTCAGGGAAATTGAGATACTTAAGGAACAAGGGTATGAAATATCTGTTTTATGTTTTGGATTTCGGAAAAAATATTTAGCTCCTGCTGACGGAATTAGTATAACAAGAATCAGAATCGACAGAAAAATCAAGGATATTTTATTTTTCTTTCTGAATACATTACCGCTTTATGAATGGTTTTGGGCCTCAAAGATTGAGAATTTTATAGTTGCCAACGGGATCGAAATCCTGCATGTTCATGATCTTTATATGTCGAGGGCAGCACATAAAGGAATAACTAAAACTCAAAAAAAAGTTCCACTTGTTCTTGATCTTCACGAGAATTATCCATTTGCAGTTACAACTTACAACTGGACAAAAGGATTTATCAGGAGTCTCATATCCCGACCGGAAGAATGGCGAAAGAAGGAAAAAGAGTATCTCGGATATGCAGATAGAATTATTGTTCTCAGTAATGAATTCAGGGATTTATTAATAAACCGGTATCCTGAATTGTCAGAAGATACTTTTGTTACTTTGCCCAATGTCCCTGATCTGTCACGATTGCAAAATAAAAGTGCAGGGGCACCTAAGAATCTATTTAAAGAAAGCTTCTCTACAATTTTTTATTATGGGGTAATTGCAGAAAGAAGAGGAGTGTTTGATGCACTGAGAGTATTTATTAACCTTGTAAAAGAGAATTACTTTGTTAATTTCCTTCTTATCGGACCGGTTGATAAAAAAGATAAAACGCGTTTTTTAAACCTTATAAATCTGGAATTGCTTGCCAATCGTGTTTATTATATTCCCTGGATCGATTCAGCTGAATTATCTGCTTATCTTGAAATTAGTGATATATGTATTGCTCCATTTCATAAGAATCCTCAGCATGAATCAGGTGTGGCTAATAAAATATATGATTATATGCTTGGGAAGAAGCCAATAATTGCATCAGACTGCCTGCCACAGCAGAAATTAATTGAAAAATACAATTGCGGAATTATTTTCAGGAATGAAACTGAATTAACTGAAGCTCTTATCAAACTCCTTGGAGACACCGGTCTTGGGAAGGAATTGGGAGAAAACGGGTACAATGCAATTCTTAAAGATCATCATACAGGAGTAATTAAAGATAATTTTGTAAAGATGTACCTTAGTATTAAATCTACGACTAAATAGAGAAACTCCAAGCTACTGAGTTAATAACCACTATATTATGAACAAAATATTCTAAATCGCTTGAAAATCAATTTATTTACCCCATCCCCAGGGGGAATAAATTGATTTTCTTCGCTCCCCTTGGGGCCGGGGTAATCGAAGAAAATCAATAAATTTGCATGTAAGATTCTGAGACTCATTTAGAAATAAATTACATCCTGATGAAACATAATATTTTTTTTGAATTTGTCAAGATTATTATTGATGTATTTTTTAAACCCTTAAAAAGAAGTAAACCATTTCTTTCTTATCTTCTTAATCATACCTTGGGGAAGGAACTTGAAGAAGGAATTGAAAAAGGTGAAGTTTTCCCTTTACAGCATATTCATCGAAGTATAAGATTAGCGAAAAAGATCCCTGATCAAAATTTTATTATCCTGGATATTGGGGGTGGAATTGGGGCTTCAGTTAAAATTTACAATGCACTATTCCCGGGAAACAAGATATTTGTATTTGAACCAGTACTTGAGAATTATACAACTATTAAATCGAAGTTTGCAAATTGTTCAAATATAGAGATCTGTAATGTTGCTGTCGGAAACGAAAATTCAAAAAAACAAATAAACGTTGCCAACAGGATTACATCATCTTCCCTCTTCCCCCTTGCTGCAGATCAAGATAGTAACTTTTATAATGAAACAACTTTGGGTCAGAACCGAATCGAAAGTATCGAAATTGTAAGATTAGACGATTTCCTGGCAAAAATCCCCAATGAAATCGGTATTATGAAAATTGATGTTCAGGGGTATGAAATGAACGTTCTGCAAGGCGCTGCACTGATACTTAAAAGAACTAATATTGTGCTGTTAGAAGTAATCAATCATGATGCATATGTTGAGGCCCCAAAGTACTATGACATTGATTCCTGGTTAAGAGAGCATGATTTTACATTATACGATATTATTCCATCAGTCCTTGATAAAGGTATGTTAAAGGAATGGGATGTAATATATATAAGTAATTCTGCCTTATGCGCGTTGGAATAACAGAAATAATGGAAACTGGCCACGTTGTCTTAGCAGAAACGTTGTGTAAGATTTTTTGTTCCGATTCTAAAAATCAGGTATCGTTATTTACTATAAAGGTCCATGCAGAAAATCTGAAGTACCTTACTGAAAAATATCCAAATCTTTCAATTATTGTCAAACTTTCTCAACAAAATGAGGAAAACTTTTTAAAGGAAATCGGATCAACTTCTTTTGACCGGCTTTATATTGTTACTTTAAACAGATTTTTTCGGCCCTTTTCCCGGTGGCAGGTTAAAAGCAGGGTGTTTCTCGTAGTTCATAACCTTGATGAATGGTTTTACATTTCACTGTTTCAAAATATCCGGAAGTTCATTTATTCTGTCATCAGTAATCCACATTTTAAATTATTAATATATTTCATTAAAGTACATTTTATTTATCCCGCAGATAAGAAACAGATTTTAAAGATCATCCATCAAACGAATGGATGCGTGGTTGTCCTGTCAGAATCGATTCGTAAAGAGGTTAATAATCTGAATATAAATGTTCCGGTAGAAGTTGTTCCATTTTCAGTGTTTGATCCATCACTTGTAAATATTGATATGGGCATAAACAAGCCCCTCAGGATTTGTATTCCAGGCATTTTATCTCAGTACAGGAGAAATTATCTCGGATTGCTGGATATAGTTGAAAAGCAACTGGGATCATATAAAAACAGGTTCATTATCGACTTTTTAGGTGGCATACAATCAGATAACCTGCTTAATGATTCTAAACCAATCCTTGAAAGAATTGAACGTCTTAATCGTGATGGATTCTCAATTATTATGCATCCGGTTAATTTTATTCCCCCGGTAGAATATGACAAGGAACTCTCTCTGGCAGATATCATTCTCGGAAATATGAATGTAGTTCTGAACAAATTCAGTGAGTATGGGAAAACAAAAGAGACTGGTCTTCCTTTTGCGATGATCAAGGCTGCTAAACCGGGAATTTTACCCGATAATTATCCATTTCCAAAAGAAATAGGTTCAAGCATCCTGCTTTATCATGATTTTCAGGATTTAGGAAGAATATTAATAAATCTTATCAACGACCGCCAGTCAGTGATTGTGTTAAAAAAGGAAGCTCTTGTCAACTCAAAAAAATTTACTCCGGAAATAATATATAATCAATTGGTTGCTGATAATAAATAATACTCAGACATAAACCAGGAAAGCGTATGCGTCGGATTAACCGTTATATCCCAATACAGGTTCAGAACTATTTCTATGAAAAAAAAGCGTTATTAAAAGATCAGGAAGAGGTAAATCAATGGGAATTGCAAGGGTGTCCGATACCTCCTCCTCATAATGCAAAGCAAAGGATTATTGAAAAGTATGCAAATCTTTATGGCTGCGAAACATTAATTGAAACCGGGACCTATCTTGGTGATACTGTTTTTTCACAAAAGGAAAACTTCAAAAGAATAATTTCTATTGAATTAGCAAAAAAATTATATAGATCAGCAGCCAGACGATTTAAGAAATATCCTCATATTGAAATATTCTTTGGAAACAGCGGCGATCTGCTATTTAAAATAATGCCTGGAATAAAAACCAGGGCATTACTCTGGCTTGATGGTCATTATTCAGGTGGAATTACCGCCAAAGGGAAAACTGAAAGTCCTGTTTTTAAAGAATTAGATGCTGTTTTTGCAAATAATAAACTTCTGCATGTCATTCTGATTGATGATGCCCGGCTTTTCATCGGACAACGTGATTATCCACCTATCAAGGAACTTGAAGAATTCGTAAAAAGCAAGAATCCGGAATATAATATTAAAATTGATACTGATATTATTATACTTACTATTTTGTAAAAACAGATAACAGATAGAAAAAGTAAAATAAGGAGAAAAGAAATTCCAATATCTTAAGTTATGTTAAATACAGTCAGGTCATCATTAAAGAACAGTCTGGTTTATGGCCTTGGTAATATAGCTGTTAAAGTTATTGGATTTTTATTGATCCCTCTGTACACAGATCCTAAGTACTTTTCAGTTGATGATTTTGGAATTATCGGCTTGCTTGATATTTCCGGACTGGTATTGATTGCCGTTCTTGCCTCTTCCTTACCGCAAAGTCTTACCAGGTGGTACTGGGATAAAGATCATCTTAAAAATCAGAAAGCTATATTTTTCATGACATTGGCAATGCAGGTGGTCATATCATTTTCATTCTGTTTGCTGTTATTCCCACTGGCAAATTATTTTTCCGTTCTTATTTTTAGCAAGCCTGACTGGAGCAGAGTAATAAATCTTGTTATATTATCATCTGGTCTCCAGGCAATTAATAATGTAATTAACACTTTAATGAGGCTTCAATCGAGATCCTTACTATATACCATTGTAAATTTCTCAAAACTGATCATTGTTCTTTCCCTGACCATTTTTCTGATAGTTGGGAAGAAAATGGGTATCGAGGGAATTTATATGGCTCAGGTAATTGGCAACTTACTATTCATAATTATTCTTCTGGGTTACACGATTAAAAACTGCAGTTTATCTTTTGACAAATCAATAGTTAAATCAATGTTTGTTTTTGGGATTCCATTGATACTGGCTAATATCTCGGGAGTGGCTCTAAATGTGATAGACAGATATTCACTTAACTCTCTGACATTATTAAAGTTTGTTGCTTTATATACTCTGGCATTTAAAATTTCGAGTGTTCTGAAATTAGTAATTGTTGATTCAATAAAAATGGCGATTTCACCATTGATGATCCAGAAAATTGATGCTTCCGACAATAAAAGGTTTTATTCAAAAGTATTGCTATACTCTTCATACATTCTAATGATCGGGATTATTGTTGTTTCTCTTTTCTCCTATGAACTTATAAAGGTAATGACAAAATCCACCCAATTCTGGGAAGCTTATATCATCATTCCTATTTTGTGTCTTTCTGTTTTCTTTGTTAATCTTAAAGACATTACTGTCTGGGGATTGTTCATTACTAAAAGAACCAGAATTATCGGGATTATTGTAACTATTGCAAGTATTTTAAATTTACTGCTCAATATTTTATTAATCCCGCTTTGGGGTATCACAGGTGCAGCCATTTCAACCTTATTGGCACAATTGTTTTACTGGTATATAACTTATTTTTTCTCACAGAAAAAATACTTTGTTCCCTATGAAAACAAGAAAATATTCTTAATGCTGATTATAGGGACTATTATTTCCTGTTCCGGTCTATTTATCAATGATTTATCCCTGATAATAAG
>JBGOZX010000055.1:0-25084 GCA_041480425.1 Bacteroidia bacterium | reverse complement strand
TGGAAATAAGGATAGAGGAAGGACCAACAAGCCCTGAGGTAGCCGCAAGAAAAGGAAATGCCATCCGGACGGTTATAGAAAGATATGAAGATAAAGACGGAAGCTCTCCAATAGACAGGCAGACCATAACTGCCGATACTACTTTGGCAAATCAATATTTCGATTTAGCCAGGAAGTTTGAAAATGATTTCAAGATCGATTTAGCAATTTTCAATGCAGAAAAAGCACAAACTTTAAATATCAAATACTTCGGCGAAAAAAGTATAAAAAATGCCAGTGTTTTACATTTGTTGGGTAGATTATGTTACAGCAAAAATAAATATGATCTCGCATTGGAATATGATTTTAAAGCATTACAAATAAGAAAAGAAATCCTTGGTAAAAAACATCCAGATGTGGCTGCGAGTTATAATAATATCGGAATTGTTTATTATGATAAAGGTGAATACGATAAGGCTTTGGAATATTATTTTAAGGCGTTGCAAATAGATAAAGAAATCCGTGGCGAAAAACATCCTTATGTGGCTGATAGTTATGATAATATCGGAAATGCTTATAATGCTAAAGGTGAATACGATAAGGCTTTGGAATATAATTTTAAGGCTTTACAGATAAGAAAAGAAATACTTGGCGAAAATCATACTGATGTGGCTAAGAGTTATAATAATATGGGCCTTGATTATGGTGAAAAAGGAGAACACTATAAGGCTTTGGAATATTATTTTAAATCTGTACAAATATTTAAAGAAATCCTCGGCGAAAAACATACTCTTGTGGCTTCGAATTATAATAATATAGGCCTTGTTTATTATGAAAAAGGTGAATACGATAAGGCTTTGGAATATTATTTTAAATCTTTACAAATAAGAAAAGAAATACTTGGCGAAAATCATACTGATGTGGCTAAGAGTTATAATAATATCGGAATTGTCTATGATGATAAAGGTGAATACGATAAGGCTTTGGAATATTATTTTAAAGCATTACAAATAAGAAAAGAAATGCTTGGTGAAAAACATCCAGATGTGGCTTCGAATTATAATAATATCGGAATTGTTTATTATGAAAAAGGAGAACACGATAAGGCTTTGGAATATAATTTTAAGGCTTTACAAATAAAAAAAGAAATACTTGGCGAAAAGCATTCTCTTGTGGCTTCGAGTTATAATAATATCGGAAATGTTTATTATGAAAAGGGAGAATACGATAAGGCTTTGGAATATTATCAAAAAGGGGCTGCAAGTTGTTTATATGATTTTAATGAAACTGTTGATGTTTATAAAACCCCAATAATAAGAGGCTATTTGAATTGGAAATGTTTATTACCAATACTTCAATCAAAAGCTGAAATTATTGCTGATGAAAGTAAAATGCTTAAAGGTTTTAAAGATAGCAACAGAGGGAAAATTGCCCTTAGACATTATCAGGCTTGCGATACATTAATTGACATAACCCGGAAGGAAATAAGCACCCAATCAGATAAATTGGCATTAGGCGAAGAAGCAAGTCAGATTTATAACGAAGCGATTGATCTCTTAATATCTATTCAATCAGCTAATAATACAGAGGTTGTGAAAGACACATCTGATATGGATCATAATCTGGCTTTTTATTTTTCGGAAAAGAACAAATCTTCAGTTCTTTTGGAAGCACTTGCCGGACAAGAAGCACAGAAATTTGCAGGTATCCCCGATAGTCTGTTGCAAAAAGAACATAATTTGAAAATTGATATAGCCTTTTATACAAAAAAACTGGCAGAACCTGAACAATTAGATAGTGCTCAGATTGCATTGTACCAGGACAGATTATTTCGCAGAAACCGCAGCAATGATAGCTTAATTTCAGTTTTTGAAAAACAATTTCCTGAATATCATAAATTGAAATACAATAATAAACCCGCAACAACAAAGGATATTCAAAACTTGTTGGACAAAAAAACTGCAATGATTTCATATTTTATAGGAGACACCACAATTACCATCTTCACATTGACTAAGAGTAATTTGGAGGTAAAGAGAGTGCCTAAGATTACAAACTTAAATGATAGTATTGTTTGGTTTCGTTTAGGACTGACTCTTGGGATGCAGAAAATCATTCAAAGGTTAGGTTATAAGCTTTATCAACAACTCTTCCCTGATACAGCTCCTATCGATGGACAGATTGAAAATCTATATATAGTTCCTGATGGTAGCTTAGCAACATTACCTTTTGAGAGTTTATTGACAGAAAACTATACAGGAGATATTAATGCATATAATGAATACCCATACTTAATCAAAAAATATAATATCAGTTATTCATATTCTGCGAACTTATTTTACTTGACATTTTCTAAGGAGGCCTCTTCAACAATTGAGATAACAAAATTGAATGATTGGCTCGCATTTGCACCAGTTTTTGACAATAGAGGAGAACAAAGTATGGTGATGTCCAGTCAGGAGCTACAGCGTCAATTAAGCGGGCTTAAAACAGATTCCATGATGATGAATCGTTCAATGTTTAACGGGAATTATATTAAACCACTCCCAGCAACGGAAACTGAGATTGACGCTATTTTTAAACTTTATGATGATAACAACCTTAAAGCTAAAGTTTTATTACATAATAATGCCAATGAGAAATCTATTAAATCAGGTGAGTTAGAACAATATAAAGTATTACACTTTGCTACACATGGCTTTGTTAATTCAGAGAAACCAGAACTTTCAGGTCTGTTGCTAGCACAAGATACAACCGGAGGGAAAGACGGAGTATTATACTCTGGAGAAATCTATAACCTGAAGTTAAATGCAGATCTGGCAGTTTTATCAGCTTGTGAAACCGGGCTTGGAAAGATTCAAAAAGGTGAAGGGATAATTGGTTTAACAAGAGTTTTGTTATATGCTGGAGCAAAAAATATCATAGTATCACTATGGCAGGTCGCTGATGAAAGCACATCTGACCTTATGGTGGATTTTTATAAAAACTCACTTACAAGTAAAGGGCAACTATCATACTCTGAAGCTCTAAGAAATGCAAAGTTAAAAATGATAAGTGAAGGAAAATACGCTCATCCCTTTTTCTGGTCTCCATTTATTCTAATCGGGAAGTAAGTAAAAAGATTGTCCATTTTCAAAATCTCAAGATCCACTGAAAATCAACTGTGCTAATTCCATCCATCTAGGGTAATACTTGGGTGGATGGATTTTTTATTTGAATTAAGGTAGAAATCGGGATATTAAAATAAATTTGACTTGAGTAATTACAAAGTGTAAATTTGATGGTGAGTTTATTATTCTGATAATCAACACAGCCATAAATAAATTGTGTAAATATCGTTATCTGAAAATATATTAAAGGAAGGAGTACTGCTATGAAATTAAAAACGTTATTGATTATTAAAGCAATTGTGTGCTTGTGTCTTGGAATACCCATTTTGCTGGTCCCAAACTTCATATATTCTATCTTTGGAGCTTCGCTGGCAGTGGGGGGTGTTTTTGCGGCCAGAGAATATGGTGCGTCCATGATGGGCAATTTAATGCTCACATGGTTTGCCAGGAACTCACAGGAATCAGATGCGAGGTGGGCAATCATCCTGGCTTTATTCGTTTATGATGCCATAGGATTTGTAGTGACTTTGATCACCATCATATCTGGTGCGTTAAATTCACTGGCATGGCTGATTGTTGCGCTTTACCTGTTCTTTGCGTTAGGATTTGGATATTTTCTCATTCCAAAAGGAAAACCTGTACAGGGAAATTAATATTGAGAAGGAATATATAATTAAATTTCTGATCCGATTCACCAGTATTTCTGTAATACCTTACTGTTATACTGGGAGGATATGTCAATCATCCATCCATCAAAAACATATAGACCTTGGATGGAAGGATTTTTTATTGGAATAAATAAAATTGACATTGGTTTAAACAAGGTTTAACTTTGATAACAAACAATATTTCTAATCTTTAAATTATTTGATTATGAAAAAACTAATTTTAATTGCCGCTGTAATCATGATGGCAGGAATTACTTACGGGCAAAGCTTGCAGAAAGGAACCCTGGTAGGTACTCATGTTATAACCGTATCTCTTAAGCCAGGAGTTACAATGGAAAAGTTCATAGAGTTCTTTAATGCAAAATTAATTCCAGAAGTAGAAAAAAATTATCCAGGATGGAAGGCTTATATAGCAAAAGGTATCCGGGGTGAGAATATTAACAGCTTCGGATTGATTTATGTTATTAAGTCGGAAAAGGACAGGGATAAATACTACAATGCAGATGGAAGTGCTAGTGAGTTAGGAAAATCTGTTACTGAAAAACTTCAACCTGTTCTTGATGAAGCAGCAAAATTGGGAACATTCACTACAAAGTACACTGACTGGGTTATATTATAATATCATAATATTTATAAGATGTTAAAGCCCTCGAAATCAGCTCCGGGGGCTTCTTTTAGGGTGCATAAAAATTTGGTAGGTATTGAGTAACTGTTTAACTTTGGTTGCGATGACCTTGTTTATAAATAGTGAAGTAAGACCCCGTGAAACTAGCAGTCCGGGGTTCTTGCTTATAAATAGACCAGTTGTAGAATCATATAAACTACTCTCATCTATTAATAAGGGTTTGCAACTAAAAATTATATCTTTGGTATAGTTGCAATTATTGAAACGGAATAGTTAAACTAATACTTTAAAAGTAAAAACTATGGGGAAATATAAAGGTTACAGTAATAAAACTACCTGGACCCTTGCTATCTGGTTAGAGACTGAAGAGAGTCTAAATAATTACTGGAGATATAAAGCTAAAACTCTACCAGAGAATGAGCTCTCAAAAGAGTTACAGACTTATTTTGAGGATAGAAACCCTCTCTCAAAGGAGTTTACTATCTATAGTAACCTACTAAATAATTCCTTAAAGTTAATTAACTGGAGAGAAGTTGCTAAGATATTAAAAGATAAGGAGGATAAACAATGAACACAACAATAGAGGGTATTAAATTCTAAACTATACCAGAGACAGCCCAGGCTGATCACGTAACACCCCAGACAGTAAGAGCCTGGATTAAACAGGATAAGATTAAGAGACGGATGATGGGAGACTATCAAGTACGGTTATGCGGGAGGCTGGTGGTGTAATTCCTCCGGCCTACTCGACCAAAAATTGATAAATAACTCATTGTATGCACTCGGAATCAGCTCCGGGGGCTTCTATCCCCCATAAATTATCGTTTATAGAAGTAGAGAGTATAATTTGAATATGTTTTCGCTGCGCATTTGTGGACCTCTTTGTACGACCGACCAGAGTATGTGGAGTAAAGTGTATCGGAACAAGAGCAAATGATTAATAAAGATATTATCAGGATCAAATACAGAATGTATTTAATATTTTCTGGTTTGTGTAACATTTGGTGATCTTTAACTTATTAATGAAAACGTGAATAGTAACGATCTCTCTGAATGCGAATAAAAGTACAATTTATTCCATTCCGCTAATGTTTTAATTGTCAGGATTTTGACTAACATTCAAAATAAAGATGCAAACAATCTGAATTTGAATGTCAATGACGATATTTGGATGTGAGAAAAAGGAGGTAACAGGAATATGATTGTTGACCCCAACATGAACATGAACCTAATCTAAACCATGAAATATTTGAGTGCCACGTCCAAGAATACTAATCTTCAGTATGGTAATCAAAGTTTGATTGGAGCGAGTACCAGTTCTCGGATCAGCTCTGGGGGCTTTTCTTTGTTTGGTAGTTAGGCGTTAAGGGTGCTCTCTGAATCATCCATCCGTCCAAAATCTAAGGGAATTGGATGGATGGATTTTTTATTAATCAGATAAAGCTGAAAAGGACCGGGTTAAATTAAAATTGACTTCGGCTTTTACAAGGTGTAACTTTGATATAATAATCATCAATAAGAAATTAACCTAAAAATTTAAGTATGAAAAAAATTGCCGTACTTTTTTGCACCTACATCATTTTAATCGGATGCACATCCACACCGAAAGTGGATACTATTGCTGAAGCAAAAGCAATCCGCAACCTTGAAAATCAGTGGACAGTCGCACTTCAAACGAAAGACATTGACAAGTGTATGACCTTTTATTCACCTAAAGGTGTACAAATGATGCCTAATAATGCCATTTTTGTTGGTCTTCAAGGCGTCCGAAAACAATTTGAATTAGTGTTTGCAGATACTGCAATGCTATGGAATACCTTTTCAGGCTCTATTGACATAATTGAAGTTTCAGCATCAGGAGACCTCGCTTATGTTAGAGGTAATAACCGATTTAGCATAAAGACCCCAACCGGATTAGTTGAAAATACAGAGAAATGGATTGATATTTGGAAAAAGATTGACGGACAATGGAAGTGCATTGTGGGTATATATAACAGCAATATGCCATTAGCTGGTAAGTAGATTGGAATATTTTTAATCATCAGTTCGTTCATAATCTGAGAATAGTGGGCGGAGAGATTTTTCATTTGACCTGCACCTAAGTCATTCATTACTTTCATTAGAGAGATTGACCATACTTATCTCTAAGAATATCAACCTGATACAAAGATTCTGATATCGTATTACCCATTATAACCTCCCTTCCTCTTCCTTCTTTCCTCTACCTCTTAACTCCCTCCTTCCATTATGTTTACTAAATATCTGTAATTGGTTGATAATGAAATAAATGTTCCTTAGATGTCAAGCATTATTGAAGGCTATACATACGACATCTTCATCAGCTACCGCCAGAAAGACAACAAGCATGATGGCTGGGTTACTGAGTTTGTTGATAACCTGAAGGGAGAACTTGAGTCAACATTCAAAGAGGAGATCAGCGTTTATTTCGACATTAATCTGCATGACGGGCTATTAGAGACACATGATGTGGGTGCCTCCCTAAAAAATAAACTGAAGTGTCTTGTCTTTATCGCTATTATTTCTCGCACTTACTGCGATCCAAAATCATTTGCATGGGAACACGAGTTTAAGGCATTTGTTGAACAGGCTTCACAGGATCAGTTTGGATTGAAGGTGAAATTGCCCAATGGTAATGTTGCAGGCAGGGTACTGCCTGTTCGCATATATGATTTGGAAAGTCCCGATATCAAACTATGCGAAACGGTATTGGGAGGAGTGCTTCGTGGTGTTGAATTTATTTATAGGGAACCAGGAGTAAACAGACCACTTCGTGCAAATGAAGACAATCCTCATGATAATCTGAACCATACCATATATCGCAACCAGATAAACAAAGTATCCAATGCTATTAAGGAGGTAATTACTGCTGTAGGACAATATGAACAAAAGCCTAAAGAGGTTTCAAAGGAAGTTTTTAAACCAATATCAGTCCCTCTGAAAAGTAATAAAACAAAAATCATTCTAGGATCAGTCATAGCGCTGGCATTGATTTTTCTTGGCCTTTTCCTTATTCCAAAACTATTTAAATCCACTGAATCTGTCGAAAAGTCTATTGCTGTGCTTCCTTTTAAATCGTTGAGTGATGACCCTGAGAAACAATATCTTGCAGATGGTATGATGGACGCAATTACGCTACATCTTTCAAAAATCAAAGATTTGCGTGTAATGTCCAGAACATCGGTTGAACAATACCGGAAACCAGATAAATCATCAAGTGTTATCGGAAGGGAGCTTGATGTAGCGTATCTCCTTGAAGGCAGCTTTCAAAAGTTTGGTGACAGTGCAAGGTTGATTGTCCAGTTAATTAAAACCGGGAAGGAAGGTCATACATGGGCTAATGAATATGACAGGAACTGGAATAATGCTTTTTCTGTACAAAGTGAAGTGGCTCAGACTATTGCCAAGGAATTATATGCTTCAATTACTCAAGAGGAAAAGGAACTGATTGAAAAAATTCCTACTGCAAATATGACCGCATACGATTTATACCTGAAAGCAAACAATTACCGTAATGAATATAACAAAACCCGTGATTTAAGCGCTTATCATACAGCAGTAAATTTGTACAAAACTGCTCTTAAAATAGATACTTCTTTTGCAAAGGCTTATACTGGTCTGGCAGGTGCATATTATGACAGGTATTACTATGAAAATTATTTCAAAGAAGGTTTCCTAGATTCTTGTCTTATTCTGGCCAATAAGGCTCTTTTCATTGACGATAAATTAGATGAAGCATATTATATAAAAGGCAGATATTACCTAGCAAACGGACATGGTGATGAAGCCTTGGATAATTATGATAAAGCATTAAAAATTAATCCAAATTACTATTTAGCATATATAGATAAAGGATATATCCTTAGATCGCAAATACACGATTTTGTCCAAGGTTTTGATATCTATCCTAAAGCATTGGCCCTTATAGGTGGAAATGAGCGTGCAGGTTTATTACGAGATTTGGGCGGTACATATTTTAAGGTTGGATTCATTGATAAAGCAAAAATATATTATCAGAAAGCTTTTAATCTGGATAGTAATAAAATAGCAAATTTAGATGCTTTAGCATGGTTAGAATCTAGCCTTGGAAATTTCGAGGAGGCTTTGAAATTGTATAAAAGAGCATACGAAATTGATTCAACATATTTACCTGATATCATGTATTATAGTCTTGCAGGCCATGACGAAGAATCATATTTACTTGCAAAAAAATATGTTGAGCATTATGAAAAAACCGGTGAGTTAAATCTTACAAAATCGTATCGTGTTGGATATGCTTTCTGGCAAGTAGGCAAACATGAAGAGGCAAAAAACTACTTTAACCAGCAAATCAAATATGATGAAGAAAGTATAAAACTCGGCAGGGATGTCGCAAAAATAAAGTCAACTCATTATAATCTGGCTGCCACCTATGCCTTTTTAGGTGACAAGGCAAAGGCTTATCAATATCTTGATGATTTTAATACAATGAATTTCTATCCATTTTGGGTGATAAGTCTGGCTAAACATGATCCACTATTTGCCAGTATCCGTAATGAAGAACGATTTCAAAAGATTTTGCAAAACATGGAAGCAAAATATCAAGCAGAGCATGAGAGAGTAAAGAAATGGCTTGAAGAGCAGGGGATGCTATAAGTATAATCAAACTCAACTTATAAAACCTAAATGTCAGAAAGTCCAAACAAGTTGATCAAGTTCTGGCAAGAGTTGAAGAGACGTAAGACGGGTAAAGTAATTGTTGCCTACGCTGCTACAGGTTTTATTCTTCTCCAACTTGCAGATATTCTTACTCCCGCCTTGCTGCTACCTGCATGGACAACCAGACTTATAACATTAATTCTAATAATAGGATTTCCTATAGCAGTTATCTTCTCATGGGTATTTGAGATTACTCCTGAAGGAATAAAGAAAACTGAATCATTTGAAGAATCAGATAAGAAAGTAACACCAACAAAACCTGTTAAAAGAAAACTGACACCAAGTTATATTATAAATGCTATCCTGATTATAGCAGTAATAGTTCTTGCTTACCCTAAAATATTCAAACGGGACACTTTGGAGAAACTAAGATCATCAGGTGAAAGAATCTCTGTCGCGGTAATGCCATTTCAAAATATGACGAATGATACAACATGGAATGTCTGGCAGGATGGGATTCAGAATAATTTAATCACCTCACTTTCAAATTCAGAGGAATTGAAGGTCAGACAAATAGAATCAATCTCTGGGTTGCTTCAAAATAAGGGTCTTACTAATTATGCTTCAATCACACCATCTATTGCAAGCAAGATCTCCCAGAAACTGGATGCAAATGTTTTTATCAATGGCAGTATTAACCAGTCAGGTACTACGATACGTGTTAATGCACAATTAGTTAACGCTAAAACAGAAGAGATCTTTAAATCTTTTCAAATAGATGGAACAGCAGAAAACATTCTTGGTGTTATTGATTCGCTTTCAGGACAGGTAAAAAATTCTCTTTTAATATCAAAATTGAAAAAGGCGGTGACCAAAGACTTTCAGACTTATGGATCAACAACCTCATCGGAAGCATATAGAAATTTTATTTATGGGCAAAATGCCTTTATGAAGAGGGACTATCCTACAGCGATTTCTTTTTTAATACAAGCATTAGATATAGATCCAAATTTTATATACTCCTCTTTTTTATTAGCTTTTGCATATAGTTTTACCGACAATATGGATCAAGCAAAAAAAATTGTATTACAAAATCATATGAAAAGGGATCAAATATCTTTACAATCAATGAAAATATTGACTGATTATCAGTATGCATACTTCTTTGAAACTCCTTTAGAACAAATAAAATATTTAAGACAGTCCCAGCAGATAGATGATCAGCAACCATTCAATAATTATGATTTAGGTAATGCTTATATCAATATGTTCCAATATGATAAAGCAATTCCTGAATTTAACGAGGCACTTGGAATATATGAAAAATGGGGTGTTAAACCTGCTTGGATTTATTACTATACTGACCTTGGAATTGCATATCATAAGACAGGACAACATAAAAAAGAAAAAAAACTTTATAAGAAAGCTGAACAGGATTTCCCGGATGATTCTGTTTTAATCCGCAGGCAAGCTATTCTGTCATTAACTGAAGGGGATACGGTTGCAGTTAATGGTTATATTAAGAACTATATATCCCGGTCTAAAGAGAGATCAGCATCTGATGCTTCTATTGCAAATTACCTGGCATTGACATACGAAGAAGCTGGGATTCTGAATAAAGCAGAGAAATACTACCGTCAAGCGCTCTCGTTAGAGCCAAAGAATTCAGAAAGAATGAATAATCTTGCTTGGTTTCTTATTGATAAAGACCGAAACATTGATGAGGGTTTGAAACTCATTGATAATGCACTTGAATTAAGTCCAGATAGTTATTATATGTTAGATACAAAAGGCTGGGGATTATATAAACAGGGCAAATCCAAGGAGGCATTGGAGTTCATAGAAAAAAGTTGGGATTTAAGAACTATTTATCATCACGAGTTATATCTCCATCTCGAAGCAGCAAAAAAGGCTGTTGCCAATCAGAAAAATAATTAATCCGGTTAAATAACAAGAGTGCAAGTCTAACCAACCGACACCCATTCTGCCCTTTTTCGACCAGAATGAATGCTCGCAGATTTAATACATAACTTAAACTTAAAGAAAGGCCAGGTAAGAAAAATTATAATTAACTTTGTAATAGCAGATGTAATCAGACAGGAGTATTTTTCGAGACCTGTATAAAATGATCCTCTGTATTAAGTTGATTATAAGCGTTATTGAAAAATAGTTTGTCCCCTACCTGGGGAGCAAAAGTAATCGCATAATTTCCATAACCGCTCATAATCAATGATTTTGGGCGGTTTCCTTTTTTACAGGTACTCAAAATGTACGACTTCAATAGCCTGGCAAATCTTTTATTTTTGATTGCTCACTTTGGTCCGGTTTTATATGCTCAGTTTACTCCGGTATTGGGTGCTCAGTTTGACCGGATTTTCCATTTTTATATCATTTACTTTAAAATAATCCTGGATAACTGAAAATCAACAGTGCTAATTCCATTTACTGAGTTAAATCTTGGGTGGATGAATTTTTATTTGTCTTGTATTATAGTCATTCTTAACTTTAATTGAATAAAGTCATTTGAAAAAGATAAGCTATGAAAAAGAAATCCAGAATCAAATAAGTCCTAATAATAATGGTGGTAACCATAATGTCCCTAACAAGCAGATGTGAGAAGGAAATTGATAAAGATTCAGTTGGCCATGATTTCTTATTACTCTGATTCGGTTGTAAAATAGGATCTGCAAAAGAAGGAAATCGTAGGTAATCCGGAGGCTTCAAAGCTACTTATAAGAGATTACCGGGGAAAATATTTCCACACATAAGATCAGAGATTGATCTCAGGCAGATCAAACTGTGTATCTGGATCTAATGGGAAAATTGGTCTCCTGAGTCGGGCATAGGTTAGCTTCTCGATTCGCATATCACCTGCTCCGGGAGTTAAGAGCATAATATAACGTGGTGCAATCCGAGTTAGACCCGGATAAAGATATCCCATCTTCACCACAACAATCTTTCGCTCAAGAGGATTGATGCGACACAGTTCAAATTGAGCTAAATTCATGAATGTGGTTGGTCCCTCGGCCAGGATTGCTTCAATAGCATCTATTTTTATCACTGCCATTTTCGGTTGCTGAACCAGCCGTACCACCTCGACCTCAGCTTCAAATGGCGGACCATGACGTTTTTCAATGGTCGCTCCAATGGAAATGCGAATTCTGCCTCCCTCACCCGCTTTGAAACATCTCTGTGTGGCAGCAGCGTCATTAATACATGCAACCACTGCACTTCTGATTCTTCTTTCAACCAGATGACGCAGTACTATCGGAAGGTCTCCGGGCGTGCTCGCAGTGACATTATCACCACTGTCAGTCAAAAATACAGTCGATTCTTTTGCTGCCAGTGCGCGCGATACACCCTCTTCAAGTTCAGCTGTCTCACAACCATAGTTGAATTGATAGCGAGCGTCCCATATCTTCTTAGCCAGATAAACTGCAGCCGAATGAGCAGCCTGAATAGAACCGTCAGCCGTGACCATAACCGACATCCCTGTGTCCGGTGCATCAGTCCAGGCGCATCCGACAAACAATGTTGCAGCAAGAATGCGCTGGGTAAATCCGGGGAGACCTTCCTTCTCAATCCTTATCGCCTCTGCAACAAGAGAACCAAATGGTTCAGCCGTGGTCATGGCCTTTTCACCCTGAACGATGAATGGTATGGGAAGAACATATGATACCGGCTGAACCCTCCCCTGAATTGTATCCAGCAGGATCCGTCCGGCAATCTCAGCAGTCTCAACACTATCAGTATGTGGTGCAGTTTTCAATCCCGCCATTATATCGCCATATTGTCCCATACGGGCCGGAATATTCCCGTGTAGATCAAACGTACAGGCAATGGGGATTTTGGGGCCGACCAGTTCACGGACTTTACCAACAAGAACCGTCTCTGCATGTCCGACACCCTCAGCATACATTGCTCCATGAAGATACAAAAAAACTGCGTTTACCGGCATCGCCTCACGTAATGAGTTTAAAACGTGATCCATGGCTTCACGACATGGTTTTTCAAGTAAAAGCCCTCCTCCATTCGGAGAGGCACTTACGCCTGAAATAATATTAAAATCAGTATTATCCCAGGAATTCATCGTAATTCTTCCAATTTCTGAAAACCGCCAGGAGGTGGTAGGAACAGGGTGGAATGTGTTGGTCTCGTGTGAGAAACGGGCAACGAAAATTCGCTTGGAAGCACGGTCATTAGGGGTGAATATTAAAGTCTGAAAGCCTGTGATCATTCCCCCGGTAATAGCGCTTCTAGCAGCAGTTATCATTACCCCGCCAGCCTGTCTCAGAAAGTTACGGCGGTTAGTCATAATTGTTCCGATTTTGTTATTTTCTTAACAGATAGCTATTTCTGATCAAAATTAAGGAAACTAACAGAGAAATGAAAGAAAAACAGATTGAAAAACATGAATGCATTTCCAGGTGTCTGACTGGAAAAAAAGGTGACCTTGACCACCTTTGGCCGGAGTAAATTGACCATTCATGGCCGGAATTAAGTGCTTGTTGTTAAGTTATGTATGTTAATTGTAATCTAACTGGCTAAAAGTTGTCAAGATGTCCGGCTTTTGCAAATATTCATGAGATTAGATTGAATTATCGCCAGCATACTATTTCTTAAATTGAATTCATAAAGTTTTGTTAATAATTTCCAACTTCAGATCGTCTTCAGAATTGCAGGATAGATTTACAATTATATGAATTAGATAGTACATATAATATGTATTAGACAATTCGTTTTATGTGTTTTAATATTTTCCCGAACAATACTTTTCTAATAAGAATTGCTTTAAGGAGGAATCCGAAAATCCTTTAATAGAGTAGGAAAATCATTAGATTCAAAACTATGTATATATGAAACAAAACAAATTTTTTTCCGCCGCAATTGCACTTTTGCTCATTGCATTTTTCACAACGAGTTGGGTGTCCGCAGCGCCGGCTCACAAGCCCACGCCAGTTACCATCACTGGGCAATTTGCATTAACAGGGGGAACATTTCCGAACCTTACGTTTACGGGGCCCTTTACCATAACCGGAGCGATTGATGCGTCAGGGACCGCTACAATGGACGCTGCCGTTAATGTTAATTTTATAGTATATCATTGCATATGGACGCTTAAATGTGACAATGGTGAAACTATCACACTTCACGAACAATGTCAACAAGGCAGTTCTACCGCTAAAGGAAGGTGGGAAATTGTTAGTGGTACAGGTATTTATGCGAATCTTCGGGGTAACGGGTCAAGTCTAATGCCGGTAGAAGTAGTAGATGGTGTAACCGTATATTTGGAACTATTGACAGGAGTTATTTACTAAAAGGTAGACATTATAGGATCGTAACTATTGTACTCTTATAAAGCTAAATAAAAGGAAGGCTGCAGCCTTCCTTTTATTTAGCTTTTAAGTTCTCACACAATAGAAGCATGCTCTAAAATATAACTTTCTCAGCAGAGCCAATATTCGTTCAAAGTATCAGATATGTCAGGTATCCAATTACCAGATTTTTTTAATTTTTACAGGAGAGCAATACTTATAAATCTTTAACTGCTAAGGAGACTTTATTTATCTGGTCGCGATAAAGGATTTGATTCGAGTTTTTAATAACATCATCATTTTTGGATCGTAGTTGACGGTTCATACCGGTTTCTTTATAAACAAAATCGACAGATCTGAGGACTCCTCCCAATATCGATTCACATTGTTTAATATCTTTATTATCCAGGTCATGAATTCGAACTGGTAATACCCTGTTTGCAACATTACCATTAGGCAACTTTACCTTCAATCTGAACTGATCCTTAGAGGCTAATTCAACAAATGCTTTAAACTCATTATCCCAGGCAAATGACTTAGGATCGCAGTAAGTACGAGAAATGATCGGAATAAAGACCAGGCACTTAAGTTTCTCTTTCAGGGAGGCATTTACATCATGCGTCTCTAATAGTCCATCATGCGGGTTAATATCAAAATAAACACTGATTTCCTCCTTAAATGTTGACTCCAGTTCTCCCTTCAGATTATTCACAAACTCAGTAACCTAGCCGTCGTGCTTGTTATCTTTCTGACGGTAACTTATGAAAATATCGTATTCATAGCCCGGGATTAAGCTTGCTATATCGTAAAGATAATATAAAACTGATAATCAGAGTTCTATTTAATTCATTATCAAAATGAAACCTTAGTCGTAATTAAAGTAATTTTATTTTATATCTCCCAAGTTCCCTCAAAGATGTTGATATGTAAAAAAAATCATCACAGTATTCTATTGACATTCAGATACATATAAACTTGTCAGAATGGGCAATGTGCCCTAAAACACTGTTTATAAGCGTTTTAAGCGACTACGTATGCTGAGCAATGTAGATTACTAATGAAATAGAGATCGTGTCTCTAAGGGCCTAGAAATGGCCTTAAATGAGATGTCTGAAGAATTGTATATTATTGATAAACAAATAGATGGACTCAAAGGGAAATTGGGAAGTCAATATGTAGATAATTAGTCTTTGAACTTTCCCAATAATTATTTTGCTTTTATCATCCTTTAATTGAATATCCGATATCAAGTTAAAGAATTTTGTTTGTAGAGTTTATAAAAACCAATTATTCTGCAACTTTTTAATGAATGATTTGTTAATTGAGAATTAACTAGTGATAGCAAACAAATTTGAAGTATAAATAGTATTTAGCTGGATTACGAGAGCCAGCTCTTAACAAACAGGAGGTATACAATGGAAAAGGCAGTAGTTATGAGTTTCGGAAAACCAGATGAGGTTCGTAAGTTCCCAAAGGGACATCTCGAACTAATAAAAATTGGTGGAGCCACAGTCGGACGGGCAGTTTTTGAGCCTGGCTGGAAATGGTCGGATTCGCTTCAGCCCATTGCGAAGACAAAGAGTTGCGAAGCGCCACACTTTCAGTATCACATTGCAGGAGTGCTTATGGTAGTGATGGACGACGGAACAAAGTTTGAGTGTCGTCCCGGTGATGTTTCCCTCCTCCCTTCAGGCCATGATGCCTGGGTTATAGGAGATGAACCGGCGATCGTTGTAGATTTCCAAGGGATGATAGACTACGCAAAGGCCCCGTAGTTTACTACAGATCAGTTTTGGTGTTTAGCGTATAAAGCCAGAGATCACTTTTTGTTTAATATCTGCTAATAATAGTAATCATGTCGAAATATCTGATAGAAGTCGCTCATGGAAGTGATAAAATCGAATGTCTGCGCTCGGTAGCAATTTTACTTAGTTCAGGTTCGCATTTTCTGACTAATGCTGACTGGGGCTGTCTCGATGGAGAGCATAAAGCCTGGTTCACTATGGAGGCTAACAGTAAGGAGGAAGCTCTCCAGGTAGTACCACCTGCTTACAGGAAGGATACAAAAATATCGCAACTCAACAGGTTCAAGCTAGCAGATGTTGAAGAACTCCTCAAACATCACAATGCATGATAGTCGCATATTTAATAGGCTGATCTATAGGTAGATAGAATATTGTGCAACTACTACAAATGCCATAATTGCCTGTTTATAAGCGTTTTAAAACCTTATTGCGTTTCTATTGATATAGAAACTATAGGGAAGTAGATAGTTTATTGATAATTAGGTTGTTTGTTTTATTTGTTTCCTGTCTGGGTTACTTTGCAAATATTGTAACAAGCAAATTACCCCAACCCAGCTGTAGCGCAGGCTATTTGTTATCAATCTTTCTCGAAATCATTATTGAGCCGCTTATAAAATCATGGATAGCTCTTCTATTAATATTGTAAGTCACTGTTATAAATGATAACCAGCCTAAAAAGACTTTAACAGCAAAGCGAAGAATAATCATGTGAAATGCAACTTTCTGATCAGGATTTTTAAAACTTCTTACTCTAATATTTAATAATAGTGTCCAATTGTGCTTCCAAATGTCACTAAAACAGGTTCGTAGAACACAACAACTAATGCAAATAAAATACCCCTAACCAAACCAGGAACTTCACCTATTGCATCAAATAACTTTGAGATTCCAAGTGCCAATAAAATGATGACAAGAACATCGATTAGCATTGAAAAAAATCTTGTTTTAATCGTTGGTAGTACATAAACCTTGGAATAATCAACTTTCTCAGGTTTCTCTAATGTTTCTTCAGTTTTGATAAATACAGGTGGTAAATCCTGTCCTAAAACATCTTTGGGGGTTGTGAAATTTTCAGAATTCGTCATGTCATTTATTTTAATTACTGAATGTTATAGCTTACGCCCAACTAGTTAAATGATTAATAATATTACTCATATATACTTTGTTTTGAATGATATAATCAAAATATAACTTCTTAATTATAATTGGTTATAAAACATCCGACAAAATCAAATTTACAACTATATCAATAGAATGACAATTATTTTTCAATCAACTATTTACCAAATACTCAATGACTTGTCTAATAGACCTAATATCATTTGTATTAACAATGGCCTCCGAATACCCTCAATCAAATTCAGTCTGGCGCGAGCCGTTGCGAAGGGCCGAGCCTGCCTACCAGACAAGCAGGCACTTATCAACAGTGAGGGTTGCAATTTATGTTGCATAACCTAGATCTCTTTATTTTGCAATGCAACATAAAGAGAGCAACCCGAACAGCCATTTACCCAGATCAGTCGATCACAATACATACTTATATTATGTTAATTATCTGCGTATTACAAATTATGTATAACAAAATTCAGCAATTAGCTAAGAATCTTACTTAAAAAATTTATTAAGTAATACCTGAAACCTTTCATCATTATGCAATATTTGTAGATCAGAAGTGAATTTTAGCCAAAACACGTTGCGATAACCATTGTTAAAAGCTTTTTCCAGTTGGTTCAAGGCTTCAGGTACATTCCCCTGTATAGAAAGTACCTCTGCAAACTCTTCATGAAGTGTGGAGTCAATTTCAATTGCTTTCTGAAGCATTTGCTTCGAGGATTCTATATCGCCTAATCGTGCCGTTACTGCACCGATGGCAAGATATGTTCCGGCATCATCTGGCCATCTTTTCATCCATTCTTCTGAAGCAATTTTTTTGAAACTGGAAAAATATTTATAAGCTTCCTCCTGGTTTCCCATTGATTGATAATTGACACCCAAATCATAATTGGCCGAAGCTTCATTTGGGTCAATATCCAGAATTTTTTTTAATATCTCTATGGCTTCTCTAAAACGTCCTTGAATGCGGTAAGTATTGGCCAAACGAAATAGGTTTAATGTGTAATCAGGACTTATTTGCCGGGCTTTTTGAAAAGCCATTTCAGCCTTATTAAGACTATCAAGGCATAAATAAGCCGAACCCAGATTTATATAGGCCCAGTTATTCTGAGGATTATCTGAGATCATTTTTTCTGACCAGACTAAAGCTGAATCAACTTTCCCCAGCTTCTCGAGATAAATCCATATTATTCCGGCATAAGAAATAGCCATAGTTGGATCAATTAATAAGGCTATTTTATATTCTTTCAAAGCTTCCTCAAACTGACCCGATTTATTATAATACCAACCGAGGTTTTTATGGTAAGCAGGATCGTCAGGATATAACTCTATTCGAATCTTCTCATATTCAATACCTTTAGAAAGATTGTTTTCAACATTTATAGCATGAAATGCAAGTATGCCTAGTTTTTCCCTTTCTGTAAGGTTGTCGATTGACTTTATTGCCTTGTTCAGTAATTCACGCCCTTTTTCAGGGTCAAATCTCTCAATAAGAAGGTTCCCTAAGGACGCTCTTGCAGCTGTAAAACCGGAATCAACCCGCAAAGCATTTTCGTAGTAATCTTTTGCACCTTCAATGTCTAGTTTTAAATGATGTTCAATACCCAGAGAATAAAGTTTAAGCGCCTCTAAGGATGAAGTAGTCACTTTGGATAATGGCTTGTCCTGAATTGCAACCTTATATCTTGATTCACCAAGGTCCCGACGTATTTTCTTACTCAGCTGGCCCAATTTTGCCAAGATCTCGTCCAGAGTTTCTGCATATAGTATTTCTGATTTAAGAATATTTCCGGTTTTGGTCTCCATTATTTTCGAAATAATAACATACCTGCTTCCGACTACACTAATGCTAGGCATAACATAAATATTAATACCTTCCCTCATAGCAATCTCTCTCCCGGTTTTTTCATCAATATAATCCTGATCTTTAATTTTCATCCTTGTCAGGGTTTCAACCATCCTTGACCTGGGAAAGACATTTATATACCTTGATTGATTAATACTTAGTGAAAATGCTGTATAGAGTGATTTATCAAAAACGGGATTCTTAGTCAGATTCTCAAAGTCTGAAATAACAATCCATTCGCGTTTGGAAAAAGGTATTGTACTTCCGCTGGAAAAAAGAAAGATAGTAATAACAATAACTATCACACCTAGTGAGCTGAAGCGATAAATTCTCTCTTTCTTTTTAAAGTGATATATTTTTTCAGCATATAATCTATTTTCATGTGCAATTAAATCATCATCTACTTTATTATCTATTGATTTCTCAGGTATAAGTTTAATATCAATATCTGATTCATCTTCTTTTTTTATTCGCTCCAAATCAACTGTTTTTTTAATTCCTTCAGGAGTAATATCATATATCCAGGAAAAAATAATTGCAATAACAAGTCCGCATGCAAGAAGAATCATAACCAGAGTCACTGTCCATGAGGGTAGACCCAGACGAGAGAAGATCATATCTACACCCTGTAATATTGCAAAGGAGGACGCAGTATATACTGTTATTACGCGAACAACTTTTCGTTGTTTTAATTCCTGCCAGAATCGAACCGGATTTTTGAGATTTCCAGCCATCAGGTTTAGTAGTTTTGGGAATATAAAATTACATTATCTTGATACCAAAGTCAAGTGACTGTCAGTTTATTGCTAAATAACTATGGTGTCAATTATTCCAATATCATTTCCCAAAAACCCAAGTCATTACTTTGTCACCATGATTAATAAGATTCTGAATATATGCAAATTAGCTAAATATCAAAAAATACTATATGTTCTAAAACACTGTTATGAAGAGATTTCAGATAGTGGCTTATATATTTTGGCATAAAAAGTGCGATAAACACATTGCGAATGGCCTTAAATGAGATATTTAACTATGAATATGATTAATATACAACTTATTGAAGTTGGAAGGAAATTGGGGAGATGAATTGCATATAGTGTGATAACCATGTTTCCCTGGATGGCATTTCATGTGGAGGTTTTCTCTCCCAGATTTACATAGTTAGTGAAGTTATTTTTTGTCATTTACTTGACTTTCAATGCATAAATTACTACATTAGCAAGTAGCATGCTAAAGCTTTGTCTAAAGTCAATTGAGTGATCATATACAAATTCTGAGACTTATTAGTAATTAGTGTATAAAAATGAAACCCATGGATTATTTAAATGCTGAGGAAAATTTTCACAAGAAAGTAGGTTTCATTCTTGTTGCCTATGCATTTTACATTCGCGGTTTGAAATTCCCTGGGTTTATGAATTTAGGTTGGGACCTTTTTTTGTATGGATTTACACATAATGACAATTAACTCTCTGTTTTTAAATACTGTCTGTCTAAAATATGGAGGAAATCAATCATGAAAAAAATTATTCTTTTCATAATCTTTCTTTTAGTTTTTGCAATCTCCAGGTCTTTGTTTTCCCAAATTCCAAATATAAGAGTGACCAATAATTGTTGGTATCAGAATGAACCAATGGTAGCCATCAATCCAACAAATTCAAATAAAATGGTTTGCGGATATAACGATTCAAGGTCAGGAAGCTTCAAAGTTGGATGGTCTTATTCAGATGATGGAGGATTAAATTGGAACGATGGAAGTAATTTTACATTCGCTGGTTATACTCATGGGGCTGATCCGGTTGTTGCATACGACAACACAGGAACAGCCTACTTCGTAGGATTAACCTTTAATTTTGATAACTCGTACAGGGTTGGCAAGGATGGAAGCGTTTTTATAGCAAAATCAAACGACGGAGGTCATACCTTTACTACATTTCAAAAAATAATTGCCACCGGTTCTGTTTTTACCAATCACCTTGACAAACCCTGGTTATTTATTAATCCCATTAACAATCACATCTATATTGCATGGGTGAACCGGGCCCATGCCTGGGCAGAAAAACGGGGAGATCCTAACCCTGAAGAATGTACTATCTGGTTTACTCGTTCAACTGATGGGGGTCAAAATTTCTCAACACCCATTCAAGTTAGTACTTTTAGTCCGGCAACAGGAACAAACAGATCACATGGACCACAAATAACGGCTACATCTGCAAATCATGTTTATGTTTCCTGGCATACTTTGGAAGCTGGAACATTACCAAATTCACCTACAACACCTTGGAAAATCTGGATATCAGAATCAATTGATGGCGGAGCAAATTTTGGTACCAATTGTCTTGTTCAAAATACAGTTTGGGGTTACCCAAATCTATTTATTAGTATGGCTGCAGATCCAATAAGCGGTAAGATATATATTAGCTATTCTGACAGCCATATACAATCACCCCGTGATTATGATATTTTTGTAACTAGCGCTACTACAGCTTCCGGTCCATGGAGTACGCCTGTAAAAGTAAATGATGATCCTCCAGGTACCGGAAGATGGCAAGGTTATCCAACTTTAAATGTTGCACCAAATGGACGTATAGATGTTATGTGGTATGACTATAGAGATAATCCAAATGGAGTAGGCGTTTATTTCTCATCATCGTCCGATGGAGGTAGTACTTGGTCTTCAAACGTAAGAGTAACTGATCTTGCAACAGGATTTAAACCTTCATCTGATTTTGCCGGTGATTATAATTGCGTGGCTTCATTGAATGAGAAAGCGCAATTAGTCTGGATGGATAACAGGAATACTTGCCAATATCCGCCTTCGCCGGCATTTAATGACCAAGAAATATATACGGCAACAGTGATTTTACCTACAGAAAATATCTGCTTTCCACCGCACCGCGGAGTTCCTTACAGCCCCAATCCGCCTGTAATTGATGGAAAAGTTCAGGAAGATGTTGGCTGGAGAGGTGCATATCGAATCATATATGGAAATGGTACCAATACTCCTCATGTTGCATGCCAGGCATTAAAACATAATTCTGATAACTATATTTATCTGTCTTTTGAAGTTAGAAATGATCCTGCATTCGATAATAATGATGTCATAGTTCTCAACTTTCGCCCAGATGTTACAAACGGATCATTCATTAATGATCGGAAGATTGTAATCTACCCAATATGTGATGATATCGGAGCAGGTGGACAAACGTGCAGTATAACAACACCAGACGATAAGATTAACCAGCTACCCAGACAGATGGAATTCTACAAAAATAGTGCAGGCTGGGTTTTAATACCTGCCGGTCAAATTGCAAATGTTGAAGCAAAAGTCCGTTCATATAGCGATGGGGGAACGAAGGCATGGAATGTTGAGCTTAAGTTACCAATCAGCATCAGTTCAGGCGGGAATCAATGGGTTAACTTCAAAGATGAGTTTCTTTTCTATTTTAATGTTTTTAGGGTATCTGGTACAGACGGTACAGTCAGCGAATTTCGTTGGCCGACAAATAGCCCCGAAGTAAACAGCGCAAATATAAATGGCTATCCTTTCTATCCGTGGGAATGGGGCAAGGCTGATAAAAGTAACACAGCAACATGTAATGGCGTTTCTCTAAATAATTATTCCGACATAGGTACTTCTAACACACCTTCAAGCAGTATAGTTTATACAACACCAACTAATACACTAACAAATAAGTTTTATGCCAATGTGCGCAATAATACTGAAGTTGGAGGAGTACCTCAGTCGGCCGAAGATGTCTTTGCCAGATTCCGTATAGCAAATTGGGGTATTCCCGGACCAGGCGATTGGACTGACATTCCAGCATCAAATCCTGCATGCCCTAATTTACTATCTAATCCAACTTGTCCAATGGATATTCCGGCTGGTACCTCAGCAAGCCCAGGAATTACTACTTTCAACTTAGACTGGAAAATCTCTGATTCCGAAATACCTAATTATCAAGCATCTCCACATCAATGTATACTGGTGGAACTTGATTCCAGATCGAATACAAAAATTACCACTAAAAGTATTTTCAGGAATATGGACTTTGTACAAGCCTCATTATTTATCCGATCAGCAGAAATCAGTGCAAAAGGCTATGGACATATACCTGCAGGATTCTCCGACCAACAGTTTGCTCTGCACGTGGTAACAAAGGAATATGCATATGGTGGTGGGATTTCTTTCGATACGCTGAAACTTAAAAACTTGTTGCCAATAAACCTAATGGATGAAAAGAAACCGGTTTCCGTACTGAACTATACAGTTCATGGCTACCGGTACACTGGAAGGTTTATAATAATTAATGAGAAGAAATATGCAATAATTGATCCTGTTGGTTCCTTTGGATATGTTGTAAGTCATAAGGGGCTTGTAGAAGAATGGAAAAATAAAATAACAGGTTGTGAATTAATCCAACCAAATCTTTATAGATTGAATATCCCCTCTGAGGAAAAAGCTACAGTTATCACTGAAATAGAACCTGTTGATTATCTTAAAAAATGGTCCCTAAGTTTGCACACAGGGTTTGCTATCCCGACAGGTTCTTTTGCAAATGGCTATAATCCAGGCTTCAACCTTCTTTTAGATGCTGATTATCATTTCTCAACGCAATTGTCATTAGTTACCCTATTTGGCTATAATGATTTTAGGTCAAAAAGTATAAGTATTGATGATACTTATTGGATTAATCTTTCTGCTAACCTGAGATATTACCAACCAGTGTGTGGACCATGGTCAATTTATTTAGGTGGTGGGCCGGGCTTGTATATTTCTAAGAATGGGAGTACTGAATTAGGAGCCAATCTTGGCTTTGGCCTTGACTATGATTACAATAGTTTGATTAACTTTGAGATGGGAGTCGATTATAATTTGCTATTTAATCAAGATTTTAGGTTTATGCATAGTCATGTTGGTGTTGTTTTTCAGTTTTAAAGAACTGAAGTCAACTTCATCTATTTCAAATAAGAATCCATCCATCCAAGAATCAACTCAGATGGATAGAATATTATAAACTCAATCCTGAATAGGTGCTTATTTTGTTATTGTTATCAATGGTTAATTAATCTTTCAAACGACGAACTTATTGACCAGACTTTTTATAATTACGGGTATAGAAATCCCTCTAAGCCCAGTTGGAATCATACTCTAATTGAAGGTACAAGACCCAATCTGGATCGTACTCGTTAGAACTCCAACAAAGAAAAGCAGAGCCAAGGTAGATGTCTTCACTACTGGAATAATAGAAATGACGGAAACCACCCGGAAGGGCAGTAAAACCGCTTTCGTTGGTCGCTTCGGAATTAGGACTTGGCCAATGGGTTGTGCCTGCTTCTTTTAGTTTACCACCTGCAACAGTTTCTCCACCCAGGACTTAACTCATATGGATGGACTATGCTTAAATATAAAGAGAGCAACCCGAACACCTTCTTAATCATTTACTTACAATTCTCACTATATGTTTTTCTCAAATATTCATTCTCAGGTAATTGAAAGGTTACACCTTCTTCTCCAAATGCGCTAAATATCTCACAATACCAAGAGTTATTAGGATTATAAGTATTATTGTTTGTCGAATAAATTTGAATTAATTGTATGTTTTGCCAGCTCTGCATATTTCTTTGCTTCTCCAGGTAATCCCATTCTAGTAAGATAATCACTCAGCTCAATGCAATCCTCAGAGAAAAGAAATGGTTGCTGATTTTTCAGCCGGTGGAAAAGTTGTTTTGCCTTTTCCTTGTCCCCGGCTTTTAACGCTCTCTTAATGTGTGCAAGTTCAACATAATCATACTCCATAACAAATGTATCTTCAGGTCTTCGGTTAACAAATTCTGGATAGTTAGTTACTTTATGACTTACTCTTGCTTTATCAACCAAAACCGGTATATCAGCATTACCCCTTTCATCGATATGTGTAAGGAACATATCGGTATAAGGACTAAGACTTTTTGATACAAAGACGA
>JBGOZX010000054.1:0-25839 GCA_041480425.1 Bacteroidia bacterium | reverse complement strand
GGTCTTAAAATTAACATCGATGGATATATCTCTTTCAAGATCCGCGATGTGGAGGAAAAGCTGGCAGAAATGGAGATTTATCTTTCTGATATAGTGGCAGGTACAGAGCAGGTCTTGCTTCCTGATAAGGAATACAAGCTTTACCTGACTTCCGGAGAATATAAAAACAGGTTTTTTCTTAACCTGGCATCTGTTCCGACAGATATACCGGATGTTCTACCTGATAATGAACTGTTCACAATATACAGTTCCCATGGAATTCTTAAAGCTGAAATCTTTAGTCTTCCTGGTGAAGATGGCACTTTGAAGATATGCAATCTTACAGGCCAGATTATTTTTGTGACAAAAGTATATGAGCCAGGGTACCATGAATTCAACCCTGGGATAAAAGATGGCATTTATATTGTCAGTTATATTACGGGCACTAAGATGAGTTCAAAAAAGATAATCATACAGAATCAATGAGATTTGTGAAAACCATAGGTTTCTGCCAGATGCGGTTTTTATTAATAATATTACCGGTCATCTTCCTGTCTGCAGCATTTCAGGAGTTAAAAGCACAGGAACCACCTCCCCGGCCAATTACTGTGACTGTGACAGGTCAGAGCCTGAGTTTTGGTGCTTTTTCTCATGGGCCTGTCGGTGGGACTGTGACTATCAACCCTGATGGCTCACGTTCCGCTTCAGGTGATGTTATACTACTAAACCTAGGATATTCTTTTTCAACGGCACTTTATGAAGTGGTTGCTAACCCGGGAACAGTGATCAATCTCTTAAACGGACCTGATGTCACTTTACCTGGAAGTAATGGAGGATCAATGACCCTTCATATAGGCAATTCTGATCCGGCATCACCATTTGTCACAACAGCTGTGCCTCCTGCATCAACATCCTTGAATGTTGGAGGAACCCTCACTGTTAGTAATCCGGGAGCTAATCCGCCAGGCAGTTACAGTGGGACATTTGATATAACTTTCATACAGGAATAATACGCTTGTGAATAAAAAAGGGGAAAAAAACAAAAATGATAGTCAGAAAAGCATACTCCAATACAGCATCATTAAGGCGTATGCATATAAGTCTGACCCGGTATTTTACCCTTTTTGCTATTCTATTGGTTATGGTCCCGGCTGTTCATGTCTTTGGCCAGGATTTACCTGAATATGATGAAATATCGGTCTTTCTTGAAGTTCCACGTGTAGGAGGTGGGGAGATAACAGCAGTGATCAGGGGAGAAGAGTTGTATCTTCCTGTCACTGACCTGTTTGATTTTTTAAAAATCAGAAATGTTCCTTCACCCGGTTTGGAATCCATTTCAGGCTTTTTTATAAATCCCGAGGCAACTTACATAATTAACCGGTCAGATAACAGTATCCGTTATCAGGATAAAATATTCAAACTGGAACCCGGGGATCTGATCCGAACTGAATCTAATATGTATCTGCGATCATCATACTTTGGTAAGGTCTTTGGCCTTGAATGTAAATTCAATTTCCGAAGTCTCTCAGTAACCTTGATCAGCAAGCTTGAATTACTATTAATCCGTGAGATGCGCCAGGAGGAGATGAGGCGTAACCTGACCCGTCTTAAGGGAGAAGCTAAAGCTGATACTACCATCGGCCGAACCTATCCTTTATTCAAATTTGGCATGGCCGACTGGTCTGCTATTGCTACAGAAGAGATCAATGGAAAAGCCGAAACAAGACTTAACCTGACACTCGGTTCAATGATCGCCGGAGGTGAAGCTACTGCTTCAATAAACTATAACAGCATGCATCCGTTCACGGAAAAACAGCAATATTACCTCTGGCGCTATGTTAATAATGATTTTAAGCCAATGAGACAGGTAATGGCAGGGAAAATTGCCACACATGCTATATCCTCTATCTATAATCCTGTTGTCGGAGTACAGTTCACAAATACCCCGACAACATACAGACGGTCGTTTGGCTCATATACACTTAGCGACAAAACTGAACCCGGATGGATTGTGGAACTGTATGTAAATAATGTCCTGGTAGATTATGTAAAGGCAGATGCATCAGGGTTTTTTACCTTCGAAGTGCCTCTTGTATATGGAAATTCTATGGTCAAGCTTAGGTTTTTCGGGCCCTGGGGTGAAGAGCGGACACGTGAACAGAATATCAATATCCCGTTTAATTTTCTTCCTAAGAAAACAATGGAATATACTGTCAGTGCAGGTATTGTTGAGGATTCTCTCAAAAGCAGGTTTTCGCGAGCCAGTGTTAACTATGGGGTAACCAGAAGCCTTACTGTCGGAGGTGGTGTCGAGTATTTGTCGTCTGTAACATCGGCGCCTGCAATGCCATATCTGAATGCCTCACTAAGAATAACTAACAACCTTCTCCTTTCAGGTGAATACACATATGGTGTCAGAGCCAAAGGTACACTCACTTACCGTTTACCCTCAAATCTGCAGTTTGACCTTAATTATGCCTGGTATGAGAAGGATCAGAAGGCTATTAATTATAACTACCGGGAGGAACGTAAAGCAGTGGTGTCAATGCCTTTACGTATAGGTAAATTCTCATCCTATCAGCGGTTAACACTTTATCAGATAGTTCTTCCAGCCTCAAAATATACAACTGGTGAATGGATGTTCTCAGGTTCTATTTTCGGGGTAAACACAAACCTTACCACTTATGCCCTGTTTATTGATAAGGAGAAGCCTTATTTCTACAGTAATTTATCTGTGGCTTTAAGGCTTCCGGCTGGTTTTGTTCTAATGCCACAGGCTCAATACGGGTATACTCAGAATAAACTTTTATCGGCTAAGGTGGGACTTGAGAAACATCTATTGGAACATGCTTTTTTGAATATGTCTTATGAGCAGAATTTCAGAAATGACATTAAGATGGCTGAGTTAGGATTTCGTTATGACTTTTCATTTGCACAGACCGGCGTTTCAGTCAGACAATCCAACAAAAAGACAACATTTGTTCAATATGCCAGAGGAAGCTTAATAAACGACAGGCAAACTAAGTATCTGGGTACCGATAACAGACCTAATGTAGGTAAAGGAGGGATCTCAATTGTACCATTCATTGATTTTAACTCTAATGGCAGGAAAGATCCTGGCGAACCAAAAGCTTACGGATTGAATCTGCGGGCGAATGGTGGCCGTGTTGAAAAAAGTGACCGCGATACTACTATCCGGATCCTTGGCCTGGAACCCTATATAAATTGTTTTATTGAACTCGATCCCAACAGTTTTGAAAATGTTGCCTGGAGATTGCCAAAACAAACATTCAATGTCGCCGTTGACCCCAATATCCTGAAGCTTATTGAGATACCGGTTATAGTTGCAGGAGAGGCAAATGGTAATGTTTCCCTTGATAAGGATGGAGAAAAGAAAGGTCTCGGGCGTATAATAATTGGTATCTATTCAAGCAACTTTAAACCTTCAGGAAAAACGCTTACTGAAGATGACGGATATTTCAGCTATTTTGGATTGGCACCAGGTAAATATTTTATTAAAATTGATACTGCTCAGTTAAGAAAACTCGGAATGACATCCAAACCGGAGACCCTTCAGTTTAATATTGAAGGTGGTATTGAGGGTGACGTTGTTGACGGACTTGATTTCACTCTTAAAATGAAGCCGGGAGATACAACAGTTATCTCACCTGTTACACCCGAAAAGCCGGTTGTCAGGAAGGATACCACTTACATTATCATTCACGAAGTTACAGAGGAACTATTAACAATAATGGAGGACAGTTGGGCTATACAGATTGGCGCCTTTAAGCAAAGATCGAATGCTGAGAGGTTACGCAGGAAACTTAAGGCATTGCTTGGCAAAGATGCTCAGATTGTCATCGAGGGTGATTACTACAGAGTCCGCATACTTGGGATTAACACCCGCAAGGAGGTCGATGAAAATGTTTCTGCACTGCATCAACTTGGATTTAACGAACTCTGGATAATACGACTTCTGGCTAAACAGCAGCAGAGGTTACTTATAACGAAGGAGGATTCTATTGCAAGGATTAAAGAAACCATTATTGAAACGCCGGTTCCCGTTTTCACTCCTTATATGTCGATCCAGATAGGAGCATTCCGCAAAGAGTCAAATGCCCTGGCATTGAGAAACAGGCTTTCAGGGACTCTTGATAAAAAGGTTGTTATCGTTACTGAAGATGGATACTATAAAGTCCGGATTACCGGCTTTGCAAGTCGGGAAGAAATGGAAAGAATTCTTCCTTCACTCGGACTTCTTGGGTTAAGAGATATCTGGATAATACCTGTTAAGAAACAAAAGGAACAGATTCCTCCTTCTATTCAACAACCTGTTGTTGTACAATTGGATACAATCCCTAATGCTGCCGTGCAACCTGACACAACTCATAAAGTTGTTGAGAAGAAAATAGAGGCTCCTGTTATTGAAGAAAAACCTGTCGCACCTGAACCTACCGTTGCTCTCCAGGTAGGTATATTCTACAAAAAATCCCAGGCTTTACGTGCACAGAAAAGGATCACTACTAAACTCAATCTGCCTGTTGATATAGTCCTGCAATGGGATTACTACCATGTGATTGTCACCGGTTTCTTTACCCGGGAAGAGACCTATAAATACTATCCTGAGCTTGCAGGACTTGGTTATCCGGGTATCTCCCTTATTGAAAACTATAAAAAGCAGTGATAATGTAGTTTGTCTGAAGAAAAGGTTTTTCAGGGATAAAAGTATATCTGAGTTTAACTTCTGAACCATCTTGCATTAGCAAATAATTGGAAGCCACTTGACTTTGGTATCAGGAAGGCGTAATTTTATATTATCATAATTACGAAACCTGATGGCTGAAAATTCTAAAAATCCGTTTCGGTTCTGGCAGGAACTCAAACAAAGAAAAGTTGTTCGTGTAATAACAGTATATGTCGCTTCCGCAGCTGCAATATTGCAGGCTGTAGATATAATCTTTTCCCGCCTGGGTTTTCCTTCCTGGACTGTGACCCTGGTCATGATTCTTCTTGCTGTTGGACTTGTTGGAGCGATAATTCTTTCCTGGATTTATGATATAACTCCGGAAGGTATTAAGAAAACAAAGGATTTAGAAAACGTAAAAATTGAAGATAGTTCAGATATTGGTATTGAACTCCCTTACTGGAAATCAACGGCCACTCAATCACGTGAAAATATAATTTCATATGAAAATGAATTTTACATTGAAAAGATAAAGCAATATAAAAAGAAAGGAAGAATTTATAATTACAGCTCAGCAGTCGTTATTCTCGCCGTTATTGTTCTCTTTACTTTTTCAAGTGCAAATACAGTCCCCTTCATCAAACGAGACTGGATCGTTATAACGGACTTTGAAAACCTGACTGAGAATCCGGTTTTTGATAAATCGCTGTATACTGCATTTTCACTCAGTATTAATCAATCAAGTTATGTAAATATCTTTCCCAGGTCGAGGATGCTAGAGACTCTGACAAGAATGAAAATTAAAGGCCAGGCATATATAGATGATAAAACAGGGAGAGAAATTGCGATCAGGGAAGGTATTTATATTTACATTGTACCAAGCATCAGTAAAGTTGGAAACAGATATGTTATTACTGCAAAAATCCTGGAAACTAAAACCGGGAATCTCCTAAGATCAGAAATTTTATATGCTGAAACTCAGGATGAGATTTTAGCAAAGTTAGATCAGTTGAGTAAAAAAATCCGCCGTAACCTTGGTGAATCAAGATATAATATTGCAACTCAGGACAAGCCTTTAAAGAAAGTAACCACTTCATCATTAGAGGCTCTGAAACTATATTCTCTGGGCAGTGACCATCAAATAATGTTAGATTTTGCAGGTGCAAAAGATTACTACGAAAATGCTTTACGGATTGATTCAAATTTTACCGCAGCAAAAGCATCGCTTGGGAGCTTACTTATTGAGAAATTTGATGATATAAAAGGACGCGAATTACTGAACCAGGCAATTAAATCCATCGACAATCTAACAGAAAGGGAAAAACTAGGTATACTTGGTTTTCATGCTGTAAATGTAGAAAACAATATTCCTAAAGGTATTGAATATGCCAAAATGAGAATTGAGTTGTACCCAGATGATCCGGCTGCCCACAACAACCTGGGCTGGTATTATCAGAATTTAGGTCAGTTTGAGGAAGCTCTGAAAGAATATAAAGCAACCGTTCAGATTAATCCAAATATGGCATTTACATATAGTGCAATAGTTTGGGTTTATCTTGACAATTTAGGGAAAGCTGATTCTGCTTTGGTCTGGTCTGAAAAAATGATCTCAGATAATCCTCAAAATGCCTGGGGTTATATCAATCGGGGTTCCGCCTGGTTGTGTATTGATAGTCTTAAAAGAGCTGAAATGGCTTTTGAAAAAGCCCGGCAAATAAGTCCGAATATCACATTAAATCTGTTTCGTCTGGCTCATGCTTTCCGCCTCCAGAGACATTATAATGAAGCCATCGGGATATTGAAAAAAATTCCGGAGATAGACCAGAATGAAGCTTCAGTCTATTATGATTTAGGTGTTAATTATCAAGCTATGGGAAACCAGGAAGAAGCTCGTAAACATTTTTCCATTTTTAAAAAAATTGTTGAAGATGTATGGATGAAAAGATGGCCGGATGATGCCGGAACATATATTGCCCTGGGTGCAGTAACAGCACGATTAAGTGACATGGATTCCTCGAAGCAAATGCTTCAGAAAGCTATTGAAATTGACTCTACACTTCATGACCGGTTTGCAGAAGTGCTTTGTATTCAGGGGAATGTACCTGAAGCCCTGAACCAATTGGAAAAAGCTTTTAATAAAGGTTATCGCGACCTGTTCTGGTTAAAACTTACTCCTGATCTTCAAATATTACATAATGATCCCCAGTTCCGGGTTTTAATGGATAAATTCTTTAAGTAGTAACCACGGATTGCAACCAGAAGAAAAGCACAAATGCATTCTCGTTATGATTATCATACCAGGGAATTCCTGTTCTCATAGATTTTTGTTATTGCATTCACAATGTCATCCATGTCAGCTCTGCTGCCCAGCAGCAAACTCTGATAAAATGTAACTGCCTGATCACAAAGCTGATCATTCCCCGGAAGAAAATTTTCATCACGCCATTGTTTTATTCTTGACTCGGGAAAAAGTCTCTTATATCCTCTTGAGTTAAATGCCTCTTCAAACAGACCGTCTTTGTTTTGTTTGCCATATCCACTACCGCATGGAATACCCTCAGCTGACAAAGCCCTCAGAAACTTCTCTTTCGGAATATTATTAAAGGCCTCCTTTGCATACCTGAATGGGTACAAATGATATACTGCCCTGGTTGCTCCTTCAGCCAGTTTATAAGGAATTATACCAGGGATCTCTTTCAGTTTCTTATCAAGATAAAGGGCATTTGCCAGGCGAATATCATTGTCCTTTTCAATGCGTTTCATTTGAGACATAAGTATTAAAGCCTGAGACTGTTGCATCCTGAAGTTACCACCCCGGTATGGGTAACCGGGAGCAGCTTTCATACTGCCATAGGGCCTCCCGCAGTTATGAACAGCATGACAACGATCCATAAGAGCATCGTCGTTGCCCAGAATAGCTCCTCCTTCACCTGCGGCAAGATGTTTTGAATTCTGGAAACTGAAACAACCAAGATCTCCAAGGGTCCCTGTTCTTTTCCCTCTGTACTCAGCAAGCCAGGCCTGGCATGCATCCTCCACAACCTTAAGGTTATGACTCCTTGCTACTTCATTTACACTATCCATATCAACCGGCAAACCGTAAATGTGGACAGGTACAATCGCTACAGTTCTTTCAGTGATCTTTTCCTTTATTTTTTTAGGATCCAACAAAAAAGTCTCAGGATCACTGTCAACAAAAACCGGTAAGGCTTTATGCGCAAAGATGGCATTATAAGTTGCAATAAAGGTGTAAGGTGATACAAGCACTTCGTCACCTGCATCAACACCAAGCACCTCAAGTGCCGTTATAAGCGCGGTAGTGCCACTTGCAGTCGCCAGGCAACGCTTTGCACCCATCAATGCGGCATATTTCTTTTCAAACTCTGCAACAAATTCTCCGTCACCGCGCCACCATCGGCCAGTGCGAAACATTTCAAGAATGCCTTGTTCTGCAGACTGGTCCCAATAAGGCCATTGAGGCCATGAACCTGTATGGATTTTTTCTCCGCCATTTATTGCAAGTTTTTTTTGCTGCAGGTTTCTATTTATTCCAAATGATTTAAATGGCAGGTTGATCATTGTACCAAGAAACCCTGCAGTAGCCGTAGTAATGACCTGACGCCTGGTAAATTTTTTTGTTTTCATAATCCTTTTTTTAAGCTTATTTATGACGATCTCTGTTTATTAAAAGTAGTTTATGTAAGTTAATGCTAAATATTTATAAATACAACCAACATTACCACAGAAATTAATACTATAGATCGCCTGTTTCACAAAATACCTGATACATTTCTCCCACTCTCCCCTCTCTCCTGATAAGGTTAGAGTACCCCATAAAAAAATCATTCCGGATTAACTACCTTTGTAATAGGTTGGTTGGCAAATATTTTGTAATCGTTAACTGATAATATCGTATGAAATCAGATAAATTTTCACTAAAGTCCAGAATTGGAAGTTTTAAGTTTGCAATCAATGGTCTCTTATTTCTTCTGAAAAATGAGCATAATGCCAGAATTCATTTTCTGGCAGCTATTGTTGTTTCAGGTGTGGGATTAATCCTTAAGATCAATCTTCATGAGTGGTGTTTACTTGTTATTGTGATTGGTTTGGTTTTTCTGACAGAACTATTAAATTCTTCATTGGAGAATTTAGCCGATATTGTTAATCCTGAGTTGAATGAAAGGATCAGGAGGGTAAAAGATTATGCAGCAGCAGCAGTTTTGATCTCAGCAATCGTCTCAGTTATTGTTGGCGGATTGATATTTATTCCAAAACTGGTAGATTTAATCTAAAGGCGAATAGCATCATTAACAGGACAATTACAGGAAATGTGAAAATGAAAGTTATCTAACAAATAATAAATAATAAATGCCGGGAATAGTTATTATTTCACCCAGTGTAAGAAAGGACAGAAAGAGCCATAGGGTGGCTTTGTACTTTAAGAATTTTCTGGAAGAAAAAAATTTTGCAACTGTTGAAATACTTGATCTTGTCAAATACAATTTTCCGTTATTTAATGAAAGACTGAGATTCCAGGAATCACCTTCCGCAGGTATGGTTGATTTTGCAGAGAAGATACAATCTGCTGATGGAGTAATAATTGTAACACCTGAATACAATGGTGGTTATCCTGCCAGCCTGAAAAATGCAGTGGATCTGTTATATGATGAATGGCATCGTAAACCCATAGCTTTTATTACTGTTTCCGATGGAAATTTTGCAGGCACCCAGGTAATAACTTCAATTCAATTTGTTTTATGGAAAATGGGAGCTCTTACAGTCCCGGTTTCGTTCCGTATTCCAAATATCACTACTTCCTTTGATCAGAACGGAATTCCAGTCGATAAACCGGCCATGGATAAAAGAGCCGCTACTTTTGTTAAAGAGCTCCTTTGGTACATTGAGGCAAAAAAAAGAATGTCATAATAACACATTCTGATAAAAAAAGTAAAACATAAAATTTTCAATTATCATTTTATTTGTTTTACTCATCTGCAAAAGTGCTTTAAGTCAGGAATTTATCTTAAACTTTCAACCTGTTCCAAAAGATAGCGGGTTTAGAATGGATGGCCACTGGGTTTGGTGCGGATCAGTTATCAAAGTTGATTCATTATACCATATGTTCGCTTCACGATGACCAAAAAACAATATGTTTTTCGAAAATTACAGGCAGGAAAATATGAACCTGTTGTGTTTTATGACCATGAATTAGGTTATGATGATAATACTGTTTTACACTGCACCCGCAGGGAAAGACCACAATTACTAATTGAAAGTGGTGAAATCACATATTTAATTAAAGCAACTTTGATGGGAAAAACTCATGGTGTCAGCCGGTTAAATTAAGAACGCCAATAAAAGTTGACTAGCATTTAATCAAAATGTAAATTAGATGACAATGGTGGCAATGACATTTTAACATGAGTAGTTTAAAATGGAATATATCCATCCATCTGATTTTGAATCCGGATGTGTCTGATTTGATTTATGAAGAAATGGTTTTGAATCATTTAAACTAAAACTCGTCACTGGTCATAATAAAATTAAACGGAACGTTAAGAACTGTTGAAATAAATTCTCCCATCTCAAGAATATCTTCATCTCCATCCTCATAATACCAGTTAAAAACAATCCTTTTATTTTTGAGATTAACTTGAGTAATCTTTTTTAGCAGGGAAATAAAAATTACTGAATTGACACCATTAAAATACTCCAGCCCAATATCAACTGTGGTGATCTCTGCAGGATTACTTACATACATATCAATCCATCCCTCTATTTGCTTATAGAATTCAGTCTCACCTTTATTCATCAATCGCCCCTTGATAACTATTTTCCCTTCGGGATTAAGAATTACTTCAGGTGTACTTTTTGTTGGTGAAATTTTTTCCCCTTTTATATAAACTTGTCTGATCACAATATAAAAATAATTGTAATTAAAAATGATGTCATAAATTATTATCCCCTCGTGCTCACTTGATATTTTTAGATTTAAATCCAATTTCATTTTAAACCTATCAAATGAGCTTTATTTCTTGTTATACGGATCTCTTCAGAAAAGGATCTGTTCAATTAAAGTGATTTTGATCAACACAATTGTAACTATGATAAGACTGCATAAAAGAGTTTTTAAAACAGTCTTTAAAATAAATCCAAATACATTCTCTTAAATCATATACCGGAAATGTAAGATAAAAAAAATTTGACTTTGTTTTTTTCCTGTTTTAACTTGCACCTTATTTATTGACAGAATCTTAGGTTGTTTCATAATTAATAGAGTCAAATTGCTTTACACCTATACACCTAGTTGATGTGAGTTTTTGGATAATTATGCTTCTCCTGTATGCAAGGTTGTTTAAGCAAGTGAAGGCTAAGTTTGTCATAACAATGTTACTTTTTAACAATTACAGATTAACAACATGAAATCAAACAAATTTTCCGGCCTGGACCGGAGAGAGTTTCTTAAGAAAGGATTTGCAACAATGGGAGTCATGGCCGTTGCACCGGTCTTCGATTCCTACAATGACCTGTTTTCGTCACCTGTGCCTTTGGTCAGTATAGTTAAAATTAAAGACGATAAGGTAGACTACGCAGTTGAAAAAGCAATCGATCTGATTGGCGGAATAGAATATGTGACCCGGGGCAAGCAGAAGATCATGCTGAAGCCTAACCTGGTTTTTGATGATCCTAACTGTACCACAAAACCGGTTGTTATTAAAACCCTGGCTAATCTGATGAAAGCAGCCGGGAAGGATGTACTTATTGGCGAAGGATCTGCAGCTGCCACCGGGATCAACTCGGATGAAAATGGCGTGTATTTCACCCGGAAAAAGGACCTGCTTGATAAAATGCAGCAACAAGTGTTTGATAAGCTTGGTTATTCCGATCTGGCCAGGGAACTTGGGATCCCTTTAGTAAACCTTCATACCGGAGAGTTGGTTGACGTGGAAGTCCCTGATGCCCATTTTTTCAAGAAGTTGATCATTCACCGTTCACTCAGGGATATCGACATGCTTTGTTCAGTCCCGATGATGAAGACCCATTCGCTTGCCACAGTCACACTTGGACTAAAAAATGTAATTGGACTTTACCCCGGGACAGCTTATTGTTCGGTCAGATCCTGTGTGCATGACCAGGCCGAGCAGGGTGGATCACCCGGGATTGCCTATGAGATCCTGGATATGGTGAAGGCAAATAAAATGGGTCTGACTGTTATTGATGGCTCGATGGCAATGGAAGGAGACGGTCCCTCTGGAGGACCATTGGTCAAAATGGACCTGATCATTGCCGGGACCAATCCGCTGGCAACCGATATGGTGGCTGCTGCAACAATGGGCTACGAGCCCTATGAGGTTCCCACCTTTAATGTGGCTCATCAAGCTGGAATGAGACCAGCTTCGCTCGATGAAATTGATATCAGGGGAGAAAAGATCCCGGATGTCAGGAGAAAATTTGTCAGGGCCAATATTGTACCTTTTCATTCGATCAAAGAGTGGTTTGGTGCAAAAGAAGTATGAGATCAATAAACTGTCGGTCCATCGCGTTGGACTCTTTAATAAATGGCTAATTGAGATAAAAGCAATATACTGAAGTAAAGCCTCTGATTATTGTCGTTTCGTTTAACTTTCATTTTCGTTTATAGACATTTGCTTCCCGGACTTCTTTTAAAAACAGGGATCCGGGGGAATTATAAAAACTCTTAAAATCATCAGGGAAAGGCTGATTGGAGTTGCCCGGTCTTGAAAACTTTGGCCTGTATGTGTGTCTCCAGGTTAATACATAGCCAACGGGGTATTTGCTTACAACTGGCATGAGTACAGTTGACCACCAGTCTTGCATCCCTCTTCTTTCTCCGGTTTCACTTAATGCGGTCAGCTTATTCCTGGTGATAGCCTCCCTGGTAACAAAGCCTAAAGCATTGTCGAGCTCTCCGCCAAATTGCTCTCCACGGTCGTACATATCCAGGGATAGCATATCAATAATATCGTCGCCCGGATATCCTCTCATGTATTGTTCAAGGCTGGTTACCCTGTCAGTATTGTATGCATAAAGTATATTGTGGATGTTCTTTTTATCCCGAAAAAAATCAACAGTATAGCGCCAAAGAGCAGCATACTCCTGGTCTGTACAAATGTTGGTGCCCCACCAGAAAAATGAACCGGAATGTTCGTGGTACGGTCTGAATATAAAGGGGATTGGTGTCCCGTTATCATCTTTTAATCCGATAAAAAAAGTAGCAAGTCGTTCCAGCCATGTATTAAACAATTCATGATTCTTTCCACCGGGTAGAATAGAGGCGACTACCTCTTTTGAGCTAACATCCCAGGCTGTCCCGTACTGCCTACGGGAAAGGGTATCCGGTATCTGCATGGTTAAAGGGTTGTTGGCATGCCAGCTTATTGTAATAACACCCTCGCGCTGGTAATGCACTTTAATTTGTTCTGCAATCTGGGCAAAACTTACAGAGTCGAGACTACGATCATTACCGAGTTCAAGGTGACCGAGCTCAAAACCTGCAACAGCAGGATAATCCCCGGTAAAATCCCTGGTATCCGACCTGTCTTTTTCGTACCACCAGGTGCTGCCATACATCAGGTCATCCTGATGACCATACATCACTCCCTTGTTCTTAAGTTCATATAACGATTGGAAAAGTCTGACTGTTTCTTTTGTGGCTTTTTTATCAGCCGGGACAGGTAACTTTTCACCGAAACCACGCAATGGTAGAATAGCTAGCAGTAATAACAAATTTAAATTTTTCATGATCTTTAAATTTAACACGGTCGATAAAGGGTAATTTAAGATTTTAATAATTAAAAGTTTATCAGCTATGAAGATAGTTTTTATTCTTTAAATAATAGTTTACTGAAAGCTTAAATTCCATGTCTTATTTTTAAAAGAATTTCACGCTTTAAGTTCCGATGTCCTTTTAATAAAGGACTTTTATCAGTGTAAATCTGAGTGCAATTGTATTCCTGCATTTTAGAGATTCAAAATCGCCCAGGTCAAGTGTCATCAATTATATGCTCTTTTACTATATTTGAATTGGAACAAAGGTTTAACTATCTTTTACCAACTTTATCCACATTATTTCTTCACAGGAAGCCTGAACAAGTAAAAATCTGTTATGAGTGCACCAATTATCGATATCACGGATCTTTCAAAATTCTATGGTAAAATCAGGGGAGTTGAACATGTTAACCTGCAAATAGGGGAAGGAGAGATTTTTGGTTTTATAGGACCCAACGGAGCCGGTAAATCGACCACTATCCGGATATTGCTTAACCTGATCTTCCCTACAGGCGGCAGTGCAAGGATCATGGGAATGGATGTTATAAGGGAAACGAAAAAGATCAAGCACCATGTCGGTTATATCCCTTCCGATGCCAATGCATATTCTTCAATGGATGTTCATGAATTCCTTAGCTATTGTATCCGTTTTTACCAGGTAATGAACGGTACTCACAGGATAGCTGAACTCTCAGAGTTATTTGAACTGGACCTGAAACGGAAAATCGGTGAACTATCCATGGGAAACCGGAAGAAAGTATCGATCGTACAAAGCTTGCTGCACAACCCGAAGCTTCTCATCCTGGATGAGCCTACCATGGGACTGGACCCATTGATGCAGGCAAAGTTTTTTGAACTATTGCGTTCTGAGAATCAGAAGGGGATGACCATATTTTTTTCTTCCCACATACTCAGTGATGTTCAAATGATCTGTAAAAGGGTGGCAATCATAAAAGAAGGTAAAATCATTAAGCTGGAGGATATTGAAACCCTGAGAAAGAAACAGCTGAAAAAGGTGCACATCGAGTTTAGCGATCAGGTGAATAAAGAAGACTTCAGAATCAATGGCATTGAACATGTATACAGTGGGGCCAGTAACACGTTATCCTTTATGTATCCGGGCGATATCAATGAATTGGTGAGACTGCTGGCTGTCAGGTATTTGGTTAACGTGACAATCGAGGAACCATCGCTGGAAGAAATATTCATGCATTACTACAAATAAATCGGGAAAAAGCAAATGAACAAGAACCTGTTTTTAAAGGAGTTGAGGATGAACTCGTTAAGTCTCATCCTATGGATGATCGCTATTACTCTGTTGATTTCGCTTACCATGTCAGTTTACGGTACATTTGTTGAAAACCAGTCAAAAATATTGGGGATGATGAACCTGGTTCCAAAGGGTGCATTGCAGTTTAAAGGCATCTCCAATTTCAACGACCTGCTTTCGGTACTGGGGTTTTATGCTGTCAATAATATTATTTACATGATGGTACTAGGGAGTATTTTTGCCATCGTACTTGCTTCTAACATCCTCCTTAAGGAAGAGTACAATAAAACCGCTGAATACCTGTTGACACGGCCCCTCACCCGCAGCGAGATTTTCTTCAGCAAATTGGCTGTAATTTCCCTTTATGTATTTTTATTAAACCTGATCACTTCCCTGGCAGGCTTAATATGCATAGAACTGGTTAAGAAAGGACCCTTCAGCATCAGCGCATTTTTAATCCTATCGCTATATACACTGTTCCTAAACCTGCTTTTCGGTGCAATCGGGCTCTTCCTGTCAACCCTGGTTAAAAGGTCAAAGCCTATCACCACTTTTAGCATAGGCCTGGTTTTAATCTTTTATTTTATCTATACGCTTTCAAAGATTACTGAAAGTGCAGCAAAAATAGGGTACCTGAGCCCATTTAAATTTGTCAATATGGATGTACTTAATCCGGCTTACAAGCTCGATTTCTGGCAACTGATGTACTTTATCGGCATTTCTTTGTTGCTGGTAGGGCTCTCTTACCGGTTTTATAACCGGAAAGACATTTATACTTAAATTGAAAAACATTCAATAACTTTAACTAATAAAAAGAGCATTGTGGAAAAACTAGCCTTAAAAGAAAAAATCGGGTATGCATTAGGAGATACTGCTGCAAATATTGCCTGGCGTTCTCTTACTACCTTTTTATTGGTATTTTATACTGATGTATTTGGAATTTCGGCAGCCGCAGCAGGCTTGTTATTGCTTGTTGCAAGAATTTCAGATGGAGGACTCGATATTGTGGTAGGTATGCTTGCTGACCGCACCAATACTAAACGGGGAAAATTCAGGCCATGGATATTATGGTCGGCAGCACCTCTTGGTGTTTTTATGGCTCTTACTTTTACCACACCTGATTTCAGTTACACAGGTAAGCTTATTTATGCCTATTTTACCTATATCCTGATGCTGTTCATTTATACATCCAATAATATCCCTTATTCTGCCTTAATGGGGGTAATGACCAGTTCTCATAAGGAACGTACTTCACTTTCATCTTTCCGTTTTGCAGGTGCATATCTGGGCGGTATTATTACCCAGGGCTTTTTAATTTACCTGGTAATGTTTCTTGGGAATGGAAATAAAAACCTGGGTTATCAATATTCCATGTACCTGTTTGCAGTATTACTTGTAGTATTTCTGCTTATTACTTATTTTACAACCAAAGAACGCGTTGTGCCTCCAAAAGACCAGAAAACCAATGTTGGCATAGACCTGAAAGATTTAATAACAAACCGTCCGTGGTTAATTTTACTGGTAATCGGATTTCTGTTTGTTACATACAATTCCATTAAACAGGGAATTACAGTCATTTATTTCGAACGTTATATCAATAATGTTTCTATTACGGCCTATTACATGGTAGCATTGCTGGTTATCTCCGTGATTGCAGCCCTTGTTACTACACCACTGGCAAATTTCTTTGGAAAAAGAAATTTGTTTATTTATGTAATCCTTTTTTCAGGATTAACTAACGGTATGTTATATTTCTTTGGCCCATCTGATATTACTGCTATTTTCACTTTTGGGATTATATCTGAATTTGGAGCTGGTATAATGCCGGTATTATTTTTTGCTATGCTTGGTGATTCTGCCGATTATTCGGAATGGAAGAACAACCGCCGGGCTACCGGCTTATTTTATTCCGCAGGAACTTTTGCCATGAAATTTGGTGGTGGTGTAGCTGGTGCTATTATAGGATTTGTATTATCTGCATATCATTACAATGGAATGGATTCCAGTACTATTCCCGGTGCTATTCCGGGAATTAAATTGCTCATGAGCTGGGTTCCTGGAATTTTTGCAGCCATAGGAGCCTCGGTTTTAATTCTTTATCCTTTAACCAAAAAGAAAATGGATCAGATTGAAATTGATCTTAAAACCAGAAAAGGGATTCAACTTGTGTAATTCAAATAATATTAATTATAACTCACTTTTATGAAATTTGGTTACTTCGATGATAAAAACCGGGAATACGTGATTAATAATCCACGTACACCCTGGCCCTGGATTAATTACCTGGGGAATGAAGATTTTTTCTCCCTCATATCAAACTTTGCAGGTGGATATACCTTTTATAAAGATGCTAAATTCCGCCGCATAACAAGATACAGGTACAACAATGTACCAATGGACAGTGGTGGAAAGTATTTCTATATTAAAGATGGCGATAGTATCTGGTCGCCAGGGTGGAAGCCCTGCAAAACAGAGCTCGATAGCTATGAATGCCGTCATGGAATGAACTATACCAGTATTAAAGGCGGAAAAAACGGGGTTATAGCCAATGTTCTTTATTTTGTGCCCCTGAAAACATGGGCAGAAGTTCAAAAACTTACTCTTACCAATAATTCAAACGATACTAAGAAACTTAAGGTTTTTTCATTTCTAGAGTGGTGCTTATGGAACGCTGCTTCTGACATGGAAAACTTTCAACGGAATTTTTCTACCGGAGAAGTTGAAATTCAGGGTTCGGTAATCTATCATAAAACCGAATACAAAGAAAGACGGGATCATTATGCATATTATTCTGTGAATGTACCTGTTCAGGGATATGATACAGATCGTGAGTCTTTTTTCGGCTTATATAATGGTTTTGATGAACCTCAGGTGGTTGCTGAAGGTAAACCGCATAACACTGAAGCTCATGGATGGTCTCCAATTGCTTCACACTATATTGAAGTAGAACTGAAACCGGGCGAATCAAAAGATTTCATCTTCGTTTTAGGTTATATAGAAAATAAAGAGGATGAAAAATGGGAATCTAAAAATACTATCAACAAGAAAAAGGCAAAAGAAACCATTGCTAAGTTTGATACTACAGCTAAAGTTGATAAGGCACTTAAAGATCTTCGTAAATACTGGGATAATTTGTTGAGCATCTACACAGTAAATTCGGGTGACGACAAGCTGGATCGGATGGTAAACATCTGGAACCAGTACCAGTGTATGATTACCTTTTGTTTCTCCCGTTCGGCTTCGTTCTTCGAATCGGGTATTGGCCGTGGTATGGGCTTTCGAGATTCCAATCAGGACCTGATCGGTTTTGTTCATCAGATTCCGGAACGTGCACGTGAGCGGATTATTGATATAGCCTCTACCCAATTCCCTGATGGTGGCTGCTACCACCAGTACCAGCCACTGAACAAACGTGGCAATAACGATATAGGAGGTGGCTTTAATGATGATCCTATGTGGCTAATCCTTGGTACTGTAAGTTATATAAAGGAAACCGGTGATTTTGGTATTCTCGATGAAATGGTACCATTTGATAACGACATGTCCGCGGCCCGTAGTTTATTCGATCACCTTACAGTTTCGTTTGATCATTTGGTAAACAATCTTGGTCCCCATGGTCTTCCTCTCATAGGTCGTGCCGATTGGAACGATTGTCTCAATCTGAACTGCTTCTCAAACAATCCTGACGAATCGTTCCAGACTACTGAAAATAAAACTGAGGGATCCAAAGCCGAATCGGTAATGATTGCCGGTTTATTCGTGGTTTATGGCCGCGACTATATCGAACTTTGCAGAAAACTGGGTAAAAACTCAGAAGCTGACCGTGCCCGGAAGCATGTTGATGCAATGGTCGATACCATTAAACAGCATGGGTGGGATGGAGAATGGTTTATTCGCGCTTACGACTATTATGGCCGCAAAATCGGAAGCAACGAAAACGAAGAAGGTAAAATATTTATAGAATCGCAGGGATGGTGTACCATGGCCGGGATAGGCAAAGATGAAGGCCTCTGCACCAAAGCACTTAACTCGGTTAAAGAACGACTCGATTGCCAGCACGGGATTGTGCTTAATAACCCGGCATTTACCAGATACTATATCGAGTATGGCGAAATATCGTCATACCCTGCAGGTTACAAAGAGAATGCTGGTGTTTTCTGCCACAATAATCCGTGGATTATTATTGGTGAAACAGTAGTGGGCAACGGAAACCGGGCATGGGAGTATTACCGTAAAATATGTCCTTCGTACCTTGAAGAAATAAGCGATTTGCATAAGACCGAACCATATGTATATGCGCAAATGGTTGCCGGGAAAGATGCTTTTAAACCGGGTGAAGCCAAAAACTCCTGGTTGACTGGTACGGCTTCCTGGAATTTCTATGCTATTTCGCAATTCATCCTGGGTATACGGCCTGATTACCATGGACTTTTAATTGATCCTTGTATTCCCACCGATTGGAAAGGCTTTAAGATAACCCGAAAATTCAGGGGAGCTATCTATCAAATCGAAATTCAAAATCCCCATGGCAAATCAAAAGGGGTTAAGGAAGTAATAGTTGATGGCAAGCCTCATACATCGAATTTGATACCTGTGTTTGGCGATGGGAAGGAACATACGGTGAAGGTGGTTTTGGGGTAGATGTTTTACTGTTGAGGAACAAGGACGCTAAGGCAATTATCCTTAATTCACATGATAAATTACCCCCATTTTGACTAATACAATCAATCAGCTTTATATAATTTATCATTCTGAGTGACTGACTTATGTTTTTGGTAAATGATATTAGAATAATTGACATCCTGGTAACTTTGTAATAAATTGATTGTCATTTGACTTTGATCCGTAGATAGTCTATATTTATTTCAAAATTATAAAACAGCTGTTCCCGATGCCAGACAAATCAAATAAATTTAACCAATTCTGGAAGGAGCTGAAAAGGCGAAGAGTAATTAGTGTTATCCCTGTATATGCAGTAGCAGCATTTGTGGTCCTCCAGCTGGCAGATATGATTAAAGAACCACTTCATCTGCCCCCCTGGACTATGCCCTTGCTGATCATATTTTTAAGCGTTGGCTTCATCGTGGCTGTTATTCTAGCCTGGGCATATGATATAACTCCAAAGGGAATTGAGAAAACAGAGTCAAAAGAAAAAGTTATTGAACAAAAAGAAGATCTACTCTTTTTAGATAATCCTGTCCTGTATGATAAATCAATTGTGGTTCTTCCCTTTGAAAATATTAGTTCTGATCCTGACCAGGGTTATTTTTGTGACGGAATAACCGAAGAGATCATCAACACATTAACTCATATTGAAAGGCTGAAAGTGATCGCCCGTACTACCTCTTTTGCTTTTAAAAATAAATACGAAGATGTTCGCAGAATTGGCAAAGAACTTGGTGTAGAGACAATACTCGAGGGCAGTTTGAGAAAATCAGGCGATATGCTTCGTATCACAGCCCAGCTCATAAGGGTGTCAGATGGTTCACATATATGGTCTGAAAAGTTTGACCGTGAAATGAAAGACATTTTTGAAATACAGGATGAAATATCACTGGCCATTGCAGAAGAACTTAAAATACAACTGTTTGATGAAGAAAGGATGCAGATATTAAAAAGCTATACACAAAATCTTAAAGCATATAACTACTATTTGAAAGGACGTTTCTACTGGAATAATAACAGAACAAAAGAAGGCATTGAAAAGACTATCGAATATTTCAAACAAGCAATTGAAACTGATCCGGATTACGCTTTAGCCTATGGTGAATTAGCCAATGCATATGTAGTTTTAGCTGATTGGGGATATATACAACCCAAAAAAGCAGTTCCAATGATTAAAGAACTTCTAATTAAATCTCTCGAACTGGATAATACTCTTGCAGAAAATCATAGTTCATTGTTTTACTCTTATGCATTATTTGAATGGAACTGGCAGAAAGCTGAGATGGAAAGCAGAAAGGCTTTTGAACTCAATCCAAAATCTCCGGTAGTTCACCATTTTTATGCCCTCGTCCAAGCGAATTTAGGACATTTTAAAAATGCCATTGAACACAATAACCGGGCCCGGGAGCTTGATCCATTGTCTTTAATCTTCAATTTTGCCTATGGTTTGATTCTATACATGTCGCACCAATATGATGATGCTATAAAACAATTCCGAAAAACACTTGTAATTGATAATAGCTTTACTCCAGCCTATTTTTGGACTTCATTCAGTTATCTTCAAAAAGGATTGTACGAGGAAACAATCGAGGAATATCAAAACTTCTTACTAAGAGATACGATAACTGAAAAATATGTGCCCGTTATTGATGATATCTTCAAAAAGTCCGGAATAGAAGGGTTTCTGCATTGGTTAGTTGATGAAGGTATAAGACTCAACAAAGAAATATATAATCAGCCATACTATCTTGCTGTATGTTATGCATTACTTAATAATAAGGAGATGGCTTTCGATTGGTTGGGAGAAGCATGCGAACAACGCGTATCAAGGTTAGCAGGTATCAAGGTAGATCCAGGCTTTGATAACCTGCGTGATGATCCGAGATTCTCAGTTTTATTAGAAAAAGTTGGATTACAATAAAACTGGCCGCCACTGCCACCCCTCCCCTTTCTTAACTATATGCCCTAGACTCGGAAATGGTGAGAAATGCTGTGCAAGCACCCATGCTTTTTTTTCAGCTAAAAGGTCACAGAGCCAACGCCTGGTGGCATTTGCCCCATCAGGTATTATATCAAAGATTGGTCGTAAATCTGGATGCTCCATCAGAAATGGAAAAACGATGGCGTCGCCTACAAAAAATAATTCCTCTCCTTCAGAAAAAAAAGATATTGCTATGTGCCCCGGTGTATGCCCATGCGTGGCGTGTACACGAACACCCTTTAAAACTTCTGATTCCTCCGTCAGAAGTTCAATACGTTCCCTGATTGGGCCGAGTTGTCCTCGTGCCGCCTTCATAAATATTTCAGGCAGAGCTATGGCCGAATAATGTTCGACAACTTTTTTGAATGCTGCATCTGAGAACCAGAAATCCCATTCATCCTTCCACATAAAATACCGGGCATAGGGATAGTTGGGTTTGCCATCATCATCCAATGTACCACCAATATGATCAGGATGTGCATGAGTGATAAAGACCGTGTCGATATCCTCCGGCTGAACACCGGCTGATTTCAGGTTTTTGAGTAACTTCCCTGTATCAGGACCTAACTTACCTGCTCCCATATCGCAAAGAACTTTATGTTTGCCTGTATCGACAAAAAGAAAAGTATACGGGCTTACAATCTTATCTGTTTGTAACTGGTGATTTCTAAGAATTTCTTTAACCTGGTCTTCTGTCATATCCGGTAAGAGGTGCATCGGATCATAATCATAGGTGCCATCGCTGACTGAAATACAGTCAAACCGGCCGATTTTAAACCTGTAAAAATCCTTATTAAGTCCCTGATCTGACATTGTGTAAATATATGAATATTTTAAAATTTCAAAGTCCTGTTGTTACTGTTTTCCACATATATCCGCTCAGGAAACTGGAACAACGCTTCGGGCATATTCCCGTACAGAAATGAGCTTTATCGGAAAGGCTTGTAATATCTCTTTCATATTAATAGGATCACCATTAGCAACGCATAACATTAAGCCGGAGAAAGATTTCTGCATTGGATCTGCGGCACTATTAAACTGTGCTTGGAGCGCATCCACAGGTACAAGCTGCACTTCGATTTTCCTGTGAAGAACTTCTTCGAATATCTTCACTGCATCCAATTGTGAAATATTCTGAGGACCTCCGAGTTCAAGGACTGCATTCTTTGAAGACGGATTGGAAATACTTTCAACAGCAAACTTTGCAACATCCTTATAGGAAATGTAGGCTACATAATTAGTTCCGGTTCCACAGATATTTACTTTTCCGTTCAGAGCATCAAATCCTGCTGGTGCTGAAAGCCAAAGTTCCATAAAAAAACCTGGACGCAGGATAGTATAGGTGAGGCCACTTTTCTGCAGGTACCTTTCTACCTTTCGTTTGGTATTCCTTAATGGAAATTCAAGGTACATGTTTTTTGATATTGAAGTATAGATGAAATGATTCACCCCGGCTGATTTTGAAGCATCAATCAGGTTGATCATCCCATCTTTATCCACTAACTTAATATCATTTTCACCTGGTTTATAAGAAAAAGGCATAGATGAAATGGTTGTGATAACGATTGTCACTCCCTGAAGCACCTGGTAGAGGGTCTCCTTGTTCCGGAGATCACCCTGAACAACCTGAACACCAAGTTTAGCGAGTTGTTCTATTTTAACAGGATCAGTGGTAGTTCTGACCATTGCTTTTACGGGTAGATTTTTTGCCCTGAGTTGCCGGCATATTTCATTGCCTAAAAATCCTGTAGCACCCGCTACCAATACTGTTGAAGTTTCCATATACATAGATATTAAGTGAAGACACCAGATATAGCTAAAACCAGATTAAACCTGAAAGAGAATGATATAAATTGCAAAATTGATGAACTGACAAAATCAAATATTTGTAAATGTATAGCATTATTTCAATTTAGTTGTACATTTGTTACTATATAATTCTGAAAATCATACTGTTAATAAATTAACAGTAAAGGCGTAAGTGAAAAAAAAATTCTGATCGTTTCCCATATATTTTTACCTGATGGCAAGCATAATTCCGGGCTACGAGTACGATATCTTCATCAGCTACCGGCAGAAAGACAACAAATACGATGGCTGGATAACGGAGTTTGTTGATAATCTTAAGCGGGAACTTGAAGCCACATTTAAGGAAGAAGTTTGTGTCTATTTTGACATTAATCCGCATGACGGGCTTTTAGAGACGCACGATGTAAATGCTTCCCTGAAAGAGAAACTGAAGTGCCTCATCTTCATCCCGATCATCTCTCAAACCTATTGCGACTCAAAAAGCTTTGCCTGGCAGCATGAGTTTGTTGCTTTTAACAATCTGGCAAAGGAAGATCAGTTCGGCAGGGATATCCGCCTAGCCGGCGGTAATGTGGCCAGCAGGATATTACCGGTAAAGATTCATAACCTCGATCAGGAGGATAAATCGCTTCTTGAAAATGAGTTGGGTGGAGTATTAAGGGCAATCGAGTTTATTTATAAAGAGGCTGGTGTCAACCGGCCCCTTAAGCCAGGAGATGATAAAAAGGACAATCTGAATAAAACTTACTACCGCGATCAGATCAACAAGGTGGCAAATGCAGTGAAAGAAATCATTGCCGGATTGAAATCAAACCCGGCCGCACTTCCGGAGGAAATAGCTAAGCAAATGGAATCGTCGGGGGAGGTTAAAAAGGAAGTTGTTAAATCAAAGGCTGATAAGCCAAAAAATCTGAACCCCAAAATTGTTATAGCATCTTTTGTAGTACTGGCATTGATAGTGCTGGGGTATCTCTTTATTCCTAAACTTTTTAAATCCTCCAAGCCCGTTGAAATATCCATCGCTGTGCTCCCTTTTGAAAACATGAGCAATGATCCGGAACAGGAGTTTTTTAGTGATGGTGTCAGTGACGATATCATTATCAAGCTGGCCCAGGTACCCGGATTAAAAGTGGTGGGGCGCACTTCTTCTTTTACATTTAAAGGAAAAAATCAGGACCTGCGCACAATAGGCGAGCAACTGGGTGTGAATTATATCCTGGAAGGAAGTATAAGAAAATCAGGAAAAACAATTCGAATAACGGCACAGCTTATTAAAGTTGCCGATGGTTATCCTTTATGGTCTGAGAAATATGACCGGCAAGAGGAAAATATCTTTGATCTGCAGGATGACATATCCCTGGCCATCCTGAATGCCATTAAAATGAAATTATTCGGAGCAGCAAAGGAAGCTGTACTTAAAAAGTATACAGATAACCCCGAAGCGTATCAACTATATCTTCAGGGACGATTTTATCTCAATAAGTATGAAGGGGCGGATAACTGCAACAAGGCGATTGATTATTTCAAGGCTGCAATCAAAATAGAGCCTGACTATGCATTAGCCTATGCCGGTATGGCATCCAGCTATTTGTCTTTATGGATCTTTAATTATCTCCCGCCGGAAAAGTGTCTTCCACAAATGAAGCAGGCAATTCAGCAATGCCTTCAGTTAGACGACGAAATTGCTGAAAGCCATTCAACAATGGGCAGTATAAAAATGTATAATGAATGGGATTTTGCAGCGGCAACTATTGAATTCAAAAGAGCTATCGAACTGAACCCCAATTACGCTGAAGCACATTTTTATTATGCCGTATGCCTGGGGCTTCTTGGCAATTATACAGAAGCTTTAAAACAAGGATCAATCGCAAATAGTCTTGATCCCTTTTCTTCATTGATTAATTATAATGTAACAAATATATATTGGATGGCAGGAGATTATGAAAAGGAAATTGAATATGGAAAGAGGTTAGTTGAATTGGAACCCAATTTCTGGGGCGGACATAATCATATTGGACGTGGGTTGATGTATTTAAAGAGATACGAAGAAGCTGTTCCTGAACTTGAAATGGCGGTTCGTCAAAATTGCACCTCCTTGACATTACGTTATCTGGCTCTTCTATATGGACTTATGGGAGAAAAAGTAAAGGCACGGGAAGTGCTCGGAAAAATGGAAAACCTGAGAAGCACCCAATGGGTAGGTAATTATGAAATGGGCCAAGTTTATATGGCACTGGGAGAATTTGATAATGCATTTCAATATTTTGAAAAGGCAATAGAAAAGCATGAGGGGTTTATGTTATATTTTAAATATTTTATCCGGCTTTTTCCGGAATTTGAAAAGGACCCACGAACAAAGCAAATGTTAGAAAAAATAGGGTTGCCTTATCAATGATAATTCAGTAAACATAAATATACTTAAGAACTGATTAATGGCTTCTTTATTGCCAGGCTACGAATACGACATCTTCATAAGCTACCGCCAAAAAGATAACAAAGGCGAAAGGTGGGTCAGTGAGTTTGTTGAAGCTCTGAAGACTGAACTCGAATCGACATTCAAAGAAGAGATCAGTGTTTATTTTGACATTAATCCTCATGATGGACTTTTAGAGACACATGATGTAAATGCCTCACTGAAAGAGAAACTGAAATGCCTTGTTT
>JBGOZX010000053.1:0-26041 GCA_041480425.1 Bacteroidia bacterium | reverse complement strand
TTTGTGAAAAACAAGGGAATCGTGCTTACAAGGGAACAGATGCTGGAACATGTCTGGGGGGAACACAATGTTGTTATTTCGTTGCGTACCATTGACAGCCACGTTGCCAGCATCAGGAAAAAACTGGAAGATGATCCTTCGAATCCAAAATTTATTATTAATATCCGTGGCGTGGGGTATAAACTTACTGATCCATAATATTTATCTGATGATTCAAATTCAGGTGATGAATACAAAACTCCACAGTATCTCCACACTTCCGGAACACTTTTTCGGGCAGGGTAGGGTTATTTTGTAATAAAATCATCCATTGGCTCCTGCAGTTTAATGGAAAAAAAGGAGGTTATCATGAAAAACTTAAAAAAATTCTTGTACATCCTGCTTGCATCTACAGCAGTTTTATTGTTGACAACAGGGATATCACGTTCGCAGCAGGCGACGGGCCAGCTTTTTGAAAAAGCATTATACACCGAAGAAGTAAAAGGGAATCTGGCTGAAGCTATTATACTCTATCAGCAGGTACTGGAAAAGAATCCTGATAACCGGCAGCTGGCTGCCAAAGCGTTGCTGCAAATGGGAATATGCTACGAAAAACTGGGTTTGGAACAGGCCCGGCAGACCTACCGGGATGTTATCAATAAATTTTCGGAACAGGAAAAAGAAGTGTCTGTGGCAAGAGAACGGATTACCCGCCTTGAAGCCTATACTGCTGAACTCAGCAGCAGGGCTGACCAGCATATGAAAAACGGTAACGAACTATTTAAAAGGTGGGAATATGAATCAGCCGTTAAGGAGTATGAAAATGCCATAAAGCTCAGACCCAACACGTCACTGGCGTTGAATGCAAGGTATTGCATTGGTCAAACCTGGTTCAGGGCAGGAAAATATGAGACCGCCCTGGCAACTTTCACAAAGCTGATCGAGGAAAATCCGGAAAGTAATATTGCACCGGTTACCGAACTTATGGTAGTCCAGGTGAACCGTGCTATGGAGTACAATAAGAATACAGAGTTATTAAAAAATCATTCTGATGAAAATACCATCATTGACCCAAAAACAAGTATAAAATACATAAAAACAAAAAGTTTTTCTGGCAGAAATGATAAAATAGAATACACCGGTGGAGGATTTAACCTCTCCCCCGATGGCCGGTTCATGGTCCTTGAGAACAAAGTCGTCCCGGTTGATGGCAGCGATGCTTTTAAACTTGTTGAAATGGAAGCCGGCCGGGCAAGATACGCCCCTGATATGAAAAAAGCTGCGTTTTATGCCGACAGCGCCATCTGGACCGTATATGTTTCCTCTGAAACCGGCCGGTCAATCGCACAACCTGAAAAATTACTTGCAGGGCGTTACAGATTTCAATGTCCGGTAAGCTGGTCCCCGGATGGGGAAAAGTTGGCATTCGAAAGAGTTGATAAAACAATTGCAGGAGACATCTGGACAATCACTGTTTCCAATAGGGAACTGATGCCTGTTACAAATTCTCCTGATTTTGAGGGCTGCCCTGTCTGGTCACCTGATGGTAAATCAATAGTCTATTTAAGCACCGGAAAAGAAAGGGATCTCTGGCTGACTTCGGTTGATGGCAAAGAAACAAAAATGATTGTTAAAAATGGCGGATTTCCTTATTGGTCAGCCGATAGTAAATGGTTATTCCATACAAATTGGGAAAATAACCATCTTTATTCATTTGATCAGGATAAAAACTTTAAACTTACTCCGCCAAAGCAGGTTGGTAATTTCGCTTCGTTTTCTTCCAATGGGGCAAAAATGCTTTTTTATCGTCCATCCTATGAGGGCAAATGGGGAATAAAAGTAGTTTCAACCTCAGGAGGGCCTTCTTTTACACCTGAATTAGTTGGTGCTGCTTATGGTTCTCAGTGGTCGACCGACAGCAAACATATATTAGTTCAAAGCGAAAATGAACAAGGAGAAGTTAGTTTTAAAATAGTTCCTTTAACTGGAGAAAATCCAGCGAATGTAAATATTGAGGCTCAGGTAAATGGCAAACCATTTCCGTTCACTGCTTCACCAGATTTAACAAAGATTGCCTTTTCAGTTACAAGAGAAGACCGAAAAAAGGATTTATATATTGTCCCGTTCTCAATGGCTGAAGCAAGAACCACGGGACCTGCACGTTTGGTTTTTGAAGGGTGGTCTGGAGGTGCTTATAATGTTTTAATCTCCTGGTCCCGGGATGGGAAAAAGTTGGCTGTTGTGCATGAAGGAGATATCTGGGTTGTTCCACTGGAAGGTGGAAAACCGGTACAAATAACCAATACTCCTGAACCAGAACGATGGATTGACTTTTCGCCTGATGGAACCATGATCTCATATTTTATCCCGTCTGCTCAAACTGGGATTCTTCATATCATTCCAGCATCCGGTGGGATATCTAAAGTGGTGAATAACGGCTGCACAGAGGCCGGTTGGTCACCTGACAGTAAAAGCATAGCACTCTTATCAAACAATGAATTGCAGGTTGTTTCTTTGGATGGACAAAAAATAAAACATATTGCTAATATTAAAGACCTGGGATTAGATAATATTGATAAACCTCTGTTTAACCCGGATGGCCAACAGCTGGCCTTTATTGGTTATTTTGGTGACAATTTGGGTGACAATGACAAAACCCTGATTATTATGTATAACATGGAAACCGCTAAAATTACCCGTTTGGCACAGGAAAATCTGGATGATTTAAAATATGGATTAGAATGGTCTCATGATGGGAAATGGCTTTCCTATCTCACAGAAGAAAGTGTAAAGGTACGTCCTGAGGGTACTTTATGGGAAGCTGATTTTGAGGAAATAATTGAAAAACTTTTGTCACAGGAATAACTTTTGATCAGAAATAATGATTTAGTAAATCTACAATAATGTTTAAACCTGAGGGACTGTATCAAAAGGACACCTCCTGACCCGTCCCCTCTCTTAATCAAGGAATGGATTTCTTTGCTCCGTAAACTGTTAAAATCCTGAAAAACATTGACTTCTAACTGCTTTTTTAGTAATTTAGTTCTTCGACTCAGATTTAACCTGATATATCCATATGTTCCAGGGCCTGAAAATAGCAGTGAAACAACAAAAAAGACTACTGGTAATTTTCTTTATTACCATTTTCCTTCCTTCCGTTTCACTCAGCATTTTTGGGATTGTAGCCTTGCGTAATGAAAAATTCAGGTTGGTAAAACAGATTGAAAATGAACAACTTCAAATTGCAAACAGTATAAAAGGCAAGATTGAAACAAAATTGGCGGAAATTGGGGAAAGGCTTAAAAACCTGGCTAACTACCCTTCGTTCCGTCAAAAGGATTACCCGGTCATAAAAGAATTATTAACCGATCTTTCTGAAAAAGATTCACTCACCGGAATTATATTTCTTCTTTATAAAAATGAAGAGCCGCTTTTTCCTCTGTTCCAGGCCGGAGTTGAAAAAAATGCCAATATTCCTGTGCTAGTTTACGGTAGTTTTTTGCAACAACAAATAAAAAATGCTGAAGACTCAGAATACATCCGAAATGACTACCTCAGGGCTGGCTCAATTTATAATGATGCCTTTCTGCAATCAGGAAATAAAACCATTAAAGCCCGGATGCTTAACCATATTGCCAGAAATTTAATGAAAGCCGGCAAATTCAGCGAGGCGGCAGATGCTTATTTAAAAATCATAAATGACTATCCTGATGAAAGAACGGAGTCGGGGCTGCCTCTGGAGTTACATGCAAAACTGCAGAAAACCGAGTGTCAGAACAAGCTGGGAGATAAGGGATCAGCTATAACGGGTGACCTGACCATTTTTGAGGATCTCCTTGTTAACAGGTGGAACTTAAATGAAAGCCAGTTTAAAACCTATGCTTCGATAGTTATTGAAAGACTGACAGGTTTACTATCGGATACTGCCGGAAAATCAACGGGATATATATCCCAGTTTGAACTGCTTAAAAAACAATTTCAGTACAAAACAGTACAATGGCAGACCATCAGCAACATTAAATCATACATAGTCTCTGAACTGCTGGGCTCCCTGCAAACCAATTCACCTTCCCCTTCTCCATTTGAATTTTCAAAGAGAATTGGCAACGAAGATTACCTGATTTCAGCTGTAATTATTCCCGGACAAAACCAGCCTGGCAATGCAGGGATGCTGGGTGTTAAACTAAACAGCCTTTATCTGCAGAATAATATCCTTAATAATGCAATTCAGGAAATCCAGCCATTACAAAATACGGTTTTATGTATCACCACCCTTTCAGGTGATTCGATAAAAGGAATTAAAAGCAACATACCGGGTGCCATTACAACCACTGCATTATTTGATAACAATTTCCCTCCCTGGCGTCTGGAGCTGGCATACGTTGGCCCCAAAGGCCTGGGAGAGATAAATATTTTTGCGAATTTTTATTTCTGGACAATTATCACCCTCATCATTATCCTTGTATTTGGAACAGCATTGATCGCCAGAATTGTTGCCCGCGAAATGGAAATATTGAAAATAAAATCCGATTTTGTATCATCTGTTTCTCACGAATTTAAAACTCCGCTCACATCCATGAAAGCTCTCACTGAAAGGCTTGAAAAAGGAAAAGTAACACAACCGGCAAAAATGAAACAGTATATTTCTATTATATCCTATGATATTGACAGGCTTATCCGTCTGGTGGGTAACATTCTGAATTTTTCAAACATAGAAGAAGGTAAAAAGGTTTATAAGAAGGAAGAAACAGATATTGCCATCTGGTTAGAAGAGGCAATCAATAATTATAAAAAAGAAAGTTTTGAAAATGACATCAACATTCATGTTCAGCTTAAGAATGATATGCCTGCTCTTTCCATTGATAAAGATTCGATGGCACAGGCAATATTCAACCTTTTGGATAATGCCGTTAAGTTTTCACGAGGGGATAAGGAGGCAGAGGTAACGGCAGAAAAAAATGAGAGCTCAATAATTATAAAAATTAAGGATAAAGGGATAGGGATCGAAAATGATGAAAAGGATAAAATATTTGAAAAGTTTTACAGGGGGAAAAGTGCTGTAAAATATTATATTAAAGGAACCGGTCTGGGCCTGGCACTGGTAAAGTACACCGTTGAGGCCCACAATGGCCATATTAGTGTGGAGAGTGAACCGGGATGGAGTACTGTATTTGCAATAACTCTTCCGGTATGTTGATTATAAAAGTCGGCAGTCCACAGTCAGCAGTCGGCAGTCCACAGTCGGCAGTCCACAGTCGGCAGTCCACAATCGGCAGTCTACAGTCGGCAGTCCACAGTCGGCAGTCCACAGTAGGCAGTCCACAGTCGGCAGTCCACAATCGGCAGTCCACAGTCGGTCCCGAATCTTCGATTCGAGGATCCCCGAAAAAAAAAGCTGTTGCTTTTTCGGGACAGTCCACAGTCGACAGTCAGTAGTTAGACTGAAGACTGGAGACTGGAGACTGAAGACTGGAGACTGAAGACTGGAGACTGAAGACTGGAGACTGGAGACTATAAAAATATATACAACAAAATATTAAATTACACATGAAAAAGATCCTGATTATTGAAGACGACCCGGGAATTCAACTTTCATTGAAAGATGAATTTGAATCGGAGGGATTTGATGTAAACGTGGCAGAAAATGGTTTGACCGGTCTGGAAATGACCAAACAAAATCCTCCGGATGTGATTATCCTTGACCTGATGCTTCCTTTCCTGAACGGATACCAGGTTTGTAAAAAACTGAGGCAGGAAGGTAATGATGTTCCCATCATTATGCTGACTGTTAAAGACCAGGAGGTGGACAAAGTACTGGGCCTTGAATTGGGAGCTGATGATTATGTCACCAAACCATTCAGTCTCAGGGAATTGCTGGCCCGTGTAAATGCCTTGATGAGAAGATCGGCTGAGAATATTCCCGAAAGCTATGTATTCTGTATCGGAGAAACAGTATTTGACCTTAAAAAGTATGAGGCATTAAAAAACGGGAAAGAAATAGAGTATACCACCCTTGAGTTTCAGATGCTGAAGTTACTTTCTGAAAGAAGGGGACAGGCAGTAACCAGGGCAGATTTTCTGAACCGGGTGTGGGGTGAAAATAATACAGTGGTTACTGAAAGGACAATTGACAGCCATATTGCCAATATCAGGAAAAAACTGGAAGATGACCCTTCATATCCCCGGTACATTATAAGCGTCAGGGGTGTGGGCTATAAACTGCTAGAATAGTCTACCTGCAGACGTCGCCGAATCATCACGTTATCATCACAATTCCTTGACATAACTCCTTGAGGTTCATCATAACTTTGATGAGAAATTAAACAATTGCTTAAAAAAATAAAAACAAGGAGGGTATTAAAATGAAAACGAAGAAAACAAGTTTAATTCTCATGTTAACAATGGTTGGACTTTTTATGTCCAGTCCTGAAATATTTCCCCAGCAGACTGCAGATCAGCTTTATGAAAAAGCACTTTATCTTGAAGAAGCCAAAGGGGAAATGCAGCAGGCCATTGACCTTTATCAGGAGATAATAAAGCAGTATCCCGGAAATCGTCCGGTTATTGCAAAGGCACTTCTTCATGCAGGTTTCTGCTATGAGAAGCTTGGCTTGAAGGAGGCTCAGCAGGTCTACCGGCGGTTAATTAACGATTATTCCGAGAATAAGGATGAAGCCTCCATGGCCCGGGTCAGGCTCGCCAGCCTTGAACGAGCTCTGGCAGATCTCAGACATAAGCCAAACTTTCATAAAATCGAAATTGCCAGCAAACCTCAGAATGGTGTAATGTCGCATGATGGGAAGAAACTGGCTTTCACAGCGGATCATGGCGTCTGGGTAGTTCCGTTGCAGAGTAACTTGGGTAATGATATTGCCGGTGAGCCTGTTCGTATCGCTGACGTGCCAGGAGCGTCAAACTTCAACAACGTGCTTGCCTGGTCGTCGGATGGCCAGTGGATCGCAGTCAATGGTGGGGGCGACGAAGCAGATGACGTCTACATAATTCCTGCAGCCGGAGGCGAACCACGGAAGATCCGAATGCCGGCGCGCGATGCAGGAAATTCCAATTTTCGCCTGAGTCTGTCACCAGATGGAGAGAAACTGGCGTTCTCGGCCCTGGAGCCAGGCTTGAGTTCACAGAATGCAAAATATGATGAGCTACATATCTTCATAATTCCCTCGAGAGGAGGTGTTCCCAGACAGATCTCGTCGGGACTGGGGATGTCACCCTCCTTCTCACCTGATGGTAAGCTCATAGCATACGTCACTCCTTATGAAAAGAAAGAACCACCGAAGAGTGTTCAGGGAACACGGTACGATAGTGACCTATGGGTTGTAAATTCATCCGGTAACCCACCCATTAAACTTGCCGTCGCTGATGGTCGTTTGGAAGGACCTGTTTGGTCTCCCGACGGCAGGTTTATAGCCGCCACGGGTCGCACAGATGTTGGTGGTAAGGAAATATGGATCTACCCGCTATCATCTGACGCCTCCAGTGCCGGCGAGCCCACTATAATTGCGCTACCAGGTTATAGCATGGGCATGCTGACAGGATGGACACCGGAAAACGAGTTAGGGGTTTTCATTCGCTCAGAGTATCGAAGCGCTGTTTACACTGTTCCCTCCTCAGGGGGAAGAGCGGTACAGGTAACTCCCGAAGGCATAGTCTACTATCCAAGATGGTCCCCCGATGGAAAACGTATATTCCTGAGATGGGTGAAACAGGATGAAGATCCCCCGGTTCAAGTTGTATATGTCCCCGCTATGGGCGGGAATGTTACAAAGATACCCTGGCCGGAAACTGCACTCATGACACGGGTACCAGGTGGTGGTCATAACATTTCACCTGACGGCCTGAAAATGGTCGTCAGCGGTGCTGAGAAACCATACAACTCGGAGAAGTTTATGGACCTTCGGGTGATCCCGTTGGATGACGGTCTACCATTACGGCTGACCAATGATGAGTCCCATGAAAAATATCCCTGCTGGTCTCCTGACAGTAAGTGGATCGCGTTTGTCGAATGGCAGAAAATTTCTGAAGACAAGGGCTTCGATGCTATTTACAGGATCCCAGCAGAAGGAGGTAAACCTATCCAGGTCACTTCCGCCAAAGATAGTGTTAGTGTTGGCGCTATTACTTTCACCCCCGATGGTAAACGGATCGCATTTTTCTCACAAGACATGATAAAGACGATACCTGTTGATGGTGGTGAATCCGAGGTGCTGATCAAAGACGCTAAATCCGACTATTGGAGTCAATTAACCTGGTCCTCTGATGGATCTAAGATCGCTTATAATATTGAGGGCAAGATCTGGATCACGACTTTGGCAACAGGGGAGAAAACCTATCTGAAGACCGGGCTCCCGGAGAATTTCTCTGTCAGTGAATTCGACTGGTCACCTGACGGGGAGAAGATCACGTTCATGACAGATAGCGGTGACGAGCCAGAGTTCTGGCTAATCAGTGATTTCCTGCCGCTGGTTAAAAAATAAAAAATAGATATTAATCTACTATAGTCTATAATGAGGCTCGACAATATAGTCGGGCCTTATTTTTTATCTTCCGGCTTTTACATCAATTAATTTGTTATGACACAATTTTTACATAACTTATACTTTTTCGTGACAACGGGCATTGCTGGTCCTCTGTTGATAGGGTCTTGAAGTCTTGTGCCCTTTGGGCGCTTGTCTTTTTACGACAGTGCGAAGCGCAAGACAGTCCCGCATCGCGGGACGTTAAGACAGCCGAAGGCAAGACCTGAAGACTTATTCTTAATTTGCCATTGCGCCATTATGCCTTTGCGCCATTGTGCCTTATAAAATCTTTTGGCAATTTGTAAGATTAATATATTTTACGTACTTTTGTATATACTATTACATATATTACGCCTATTTATGAAATCCAGATCATTAAAATCAGCTATTTTACATAAGAGTCAGCTCTTTTCTGGCAGAATAATTGTACTTACCGGTGCAAGACAGACAGGAAAGACAACCCTTGCAAAACATACTTTTCCGGATCTGAAATATATTGCCGTGGATGATCCGGTTTTACTTGGACAATATACCTCACTTACTGCTTCGCAATGGAATGAATATTATCCTCATGCTATTCTTGATGAGGTGCAGAAAGTTCCTGTCCTTATTGAAAGCATAAAGGCTGTATATGACCAGTTCCCTGATACAAGCTATCTATTAACAGGATCAAGTCAGTTTCTGCTTCTAAATAAAGTCAGGGAAAGCCTTGCGGGTCGCTGTACCATTTTTGAGCTTTTCCCACTTACTATTCCGGAACTGATGACTGAGAAATGGGATGAAGATATTCGTTTATCTTTCTTCCAGGAGTTTTTGCAGAAAGGTTCGTTACCCGATGTTTTACCTTCGTTTATGATGGATCCTGATTACGCCGGGCGTGAAAAATCATTTCAGTATTATATTACGAACGGTGCATATCCGGCCCTTACCAGGGCTAGTATGAAAGATGATGGACGATTTGAATGGTTAACAGGTTATATACGAACTTATCTTGAACGTGATGTGAGAGACCTGGCCGATTTCAGGTCACTTGAACCTTTCGTTAAGGTACAGAGGATGACAGCATTAATGACAGGCAATCTCCTGAATTATGCAGAGCTTGCAAAAGATGCCGGGATTACTGCAAACACAGCAAGACGATTCGTAAATTATCTTGAGATAAGTTACCAGGCAATTTTACTTCAGCCGTGGAGCAGGAACAAGCTGAAACGGCTGGTTAAAAGTCCGAAACTTCACTATCTCGATCCTGGCGTTCAGAAGGCGATCATACAAAAGAGAGGTTTTCCTGCCGGAAATGAATATGAAAGTGCCGTAATTGCGGAGATATATAAGCAGGTTAAGAACATACTATTCCCCGGATCATTTTATCATTTGCGTACAGTTGACGGCCGTGAAATTGACCTGCTGATTGAGACGGAGAAAGGTTATTATGCAATTGAGGTAAAGATGTCAGGCCGTGTATCTGAGGTTGATGCCAGACATCTGAAGGGACTTGGGCCTATCCTCGACAAACCACTTCTTTATTCGTTCCTTCTCAGTAATGATCCTATTGTACGGAACATTTCAGAAAACATCCTTGCTCTTCCGGCAGCAATGTTTTTAAGCTGATAAATCAAGTCTTTAAGTCTTTGAGGTTGTCTTAAAAAATCTTTATAACCGCAAAGAACGCAAAGTTGTTGCAAAGAACGCAAAGTAAAAGCAATGTAATTCAGTCCTTTGCGAACTCTGCGTAATTCCTTGGCGACCTTTGCGGTTAATGGATTTTGACTTTAAGACACCCTTTAAGACAGCCGAAGGCAAGACCTGTAGACAAAGATTTTAATTTTGCCATGACACAATTTTTACATAACTTATACTTTTTCGTGACAACGGGCATTTCTGGTCGCCATAAATTTGTAATAAAATTAAAAGGAGGACCAAAAAATGAAACCAATCTTGATTTACATCATTCTCGCCACCTTCTTTGCTGTTGGAAGCATTAATCCCTCAATGGCCCAGACTCCCGAACAATTGTATCAAAAAGGCTTGGGGAAAGAAGAAGGAGAAGGCGCACTGCAGGATGCAATCAACCTCTATAATCAGATTGCAGATAATTCAAATGCAGATAAATCCCTGCAGGCTAAAGCCCTGTTGCATATCGGGATGTGTTATGAAAAGCTGGGCATGAAGGAGGCAACCAAAGCATATCAGCGCCTGGTAAACAATTTCCCTGCACAAAAAAATGAGGTCGCTATTGCCAGGGAAAGGCTTTCCAGATTAATACAAATTGCTGATAAAGTTTCGGAAACTCCCCTGACACCAAAATTTACAAAAATTAAAATCCCGACAAAACTTTCCTGGTCAGTAAGACTATCACCCGACGGGAAAACTCTGGCATTAGTGTCTGAAGAAAAACTCTGGAAAATGCCTCTTTCAGGAAATATCGGTCCTGATTTTCCGGGTGCACCAGTTCATCTGAATACAGATGGAATAGAGGTGGAATATACTGACCTGTCCTGGTCAACTGATGGTAAATGGATTGCATTCAATGATCCGGGAAAGTCCGGTCCGAACCAGAGTATTTACATTGTACCTTCAAAGGGTGGAAAACCTGAAAAAATAATTGAAAATTTCCGTGATGCCCGTATTGTAAACTATCGGATAAGTTTATCTCCCGATGGGGAAAAACTGGCTTTTTCTTCGGTCGAAGAAAATAAGCAACACATTTTCACTATTTCAACCAAAGTGGGTAATACCATCCAGTTAACAGATATGCAAGCCCGGGAACCTGCTTTTTCTCCCGACGGAAAGATGATCGCCTATGTAGAAGACAAAAACCTCGGAGCTGGTCAGGGCGGTTTAGGATTATGGATAATTCCAGCCATAGGTGGAACTCCTCAACTGTTAGCTGATGCGGGAACGGCATCCAGCCCGGTCTGGTCACCCGACGGCGACTTCATTGCTTTTTTGGATTATAGTCAGGGGGGGCATTTTTATAGCAAACAAATAAATATTGTTCCCGTATTAAAGGATGGAAAAACCCCAGGAAAGGTAACTATGATTGATGTCCCCAAAGGGACTGGAGAAGTCCGTATGTTGGCCGGATGGACACCTGATAATAAAATAGGGGCATTATGCATGACAAAACAAGAATTTGCACTCTATACACTACCTGCAAAAGGCGGACAGGCAGCAATGGTTTTACATGACTGCTATGCTTTACAACCACGATGGTCAAGCGATGGAAAACAAATTTTCTATGTAACACCACCTAAAGAAGGCGACAATAAATTTTACAGGCTGACACTTGCTTCTGTCTCAGCTAGCGGAGGAATTGGAAAACCTATTCTGAAAGAACATGAAGGTAAAGTGATCGGACAATTACCCTACCAGAGTGGGAACAGGATATCTCCTGACGGGAAAATGATTATTTCGTCAGCTTACACATCTTCTGACACCATGGGTCTATCAGATTGGCCAAATTCTAAAATCTGGGAAATATCTATTGATGGTAAAGAATCAAAACAAATTACCAATCAGGAAGGTCGATTTGCTGACATGTGTCCAAGCTGGTCACCTGATGGGAAGAAAATTGCATTCATACGGGCCGGCTTAAAAGACAATCTTTTAGTATTTGATAAAGTGAGCATTTATATTATCAGTTCCTCTGGCGGAGAGCCAAAAATGATAATTCCGGAAACCGATAAATATATTTTCTCCCCTGTCTGGTCTCCTGACGGGAAAATGATAGCTTATTTAACCAAAGATAAGGAACCTACAAATGAGACTCCAAATACCAGATACATGAATGTAGTTAATGTGGAAAATGGTGAAGTAAGAGTAGTTGGTGAGGTTACGAATGCAAATGTAAACATTGAATTAGCCTGGTCCCCGGACAGCAAGCGAGTCGCCTTTAATGGTGATAATGTAATTAAAGTAATGAATGTTAATGATGGAAAAACTGAGGATATCAAAACGAACCTGGTAGATGTAGAAATATGGCATCTCGATTGGTCCCGTGACGGAGAACAATTTGTTTTCAGTGGCATGACGGGGGGAAAGGATGAATTCTGGTTTCTGGAGGATTTCCTGCCGCTGGAAAAGCTTGCACAAAAAAGTCAGGCAATTGATATTTCTTCCCGTGCGCTGACAAACAAAAAAATATGGGAAGGTCAGGATGTTGATGATAGCGGAGAAATCTCTCCTGATGGGAAATACCTCTCTTACGTTGACTGGAATACAAGTGAATTGGCACTTTATGAAATTATAACCGGAGAAAAGCATAGGTTAACACATAATAATTCAGGCGAAAACTATAATCAATTTGTCTTTTCCCCTAAATGGTCGCCCGACAGCAGGCAAATTTTCAATACGGCTTTCGTTACACCTGAACTTAGTGAACTTCGTACCATCGGGATTAAGGATTCAAAACCAAATACCATTTATAAGGTTGAGGGAAAAGGGAAGTGGCTGGAGGTTCATGACATCTCAAAGGATGGCAGAACCATTCTGGCAACCATCGAAATAAACGGCAAAACATCCCAAATAGTAATAGTTTCTGTTCATGACAGGAACAGCCGAATTATAAAGGAATTGCCATCTGTTTGTGCAGAAAACCTGAAATTTACAAATGACGAAGCCAGTATCATTTATGATTATCCTCCTGATCTGGATTCTCCCAATCACGATATTTATTTATTATCGATTGATGGGAAAATGGAAACTTCACTTGTTAAACATCCCGCCCATGATTTTGTGCTCGGCTTATCACCTGAAGGAGACCAACTGCTTTTTGCCAGCAGCCGTTCTGGAAAACTGGATTTCTGGTGCGTCGGACTGAAAAATGGGAAAATAGTGGGTAATCCAAAACAGATTAAAGCCAGTGACTATTCTTATCTGAAAGGTTTGGGATTTTCAGATGATGGATCATTTTATTATTGCCACTTTCCTTCAAAGACTGATATTTATGAAACCGAAATAAATCCGGAAACAGGTAAGATTATAACTCCTCCAATTGAAGTTGTCGGGAATTTTATAGGGGAAAATTCAGCTCCTGATTACTCCTCTGATGGTAAATATCTTGCTTTTATTTCCCGCAGATCCCCGTTCAATGCCCGTGAAACATTCCGGCCAAGGGGAAATGTCCTCTGTATTAAATCGCTTGAAAATGGTACTGTACGGGAAATCAAGCCTGAAATCACAAATTTTGGATTCCCAAAATGGTCTCCTGATAACCGTTCAATCATGGTTGTAAACTGGGAAGCTAACAATAAGATGGAAATTTATGGAATTGATGTTCAAACCAGCAAAATTAGCCTGATTGTAAGCGATGAAAATCAAAAAATACATCACCATGAGTGGAGCGCAGATGGAAAGTCAGTATTTCTTGTACGCGATGGAGGAAATGATATTCTGAAGCTTGTGAAACACGAAATAAACACCGGGAAAGAGTCTGTATTAACAAGCGGATCGTGGAGGGAGTTATATACCCTTTCTGTTTCGCCTGATGGGAAATGGCTGGCTTTTATGGGGCTTGACAATCAAAGGTCTCTGAAGGTGTTACCTTCTTCGGGTGGTGAAGTACGTGAAATTCATACCTGGTATCAAGGTGATAACCGGTCAATCAGGCATTGCTGGAGCGCCGACGGTAAATATATTTATTTGCAGAAACTCAGAGAACCCAAAAGCGATTTAATCTGGAATTTATGGCAAATCCCTGTGGAAGGAGGAGAACCAAAGAACCTTGGGCTGGAAATGACTGATATCTGGCAGATAAGTGCACACCCCGATGGCCGGCATATTGTTTTCAGCAATCAGGGATCGTCCTATAAATTGCCTGAAGTGTGGATGATAGAAAACTTTCTTCCAAAAGAAGAAACTGGAAATAAATAGAAAAATATCTGTTGAAAAAACCAGTTCCCGGAAATATTGATCAGATAAAGGTATCTCCTGTTAATCGGAGATACCTTGTTATATTTAATCCCGTGAATTGAGTAAGTTGTGAACAGATACTGTTTTTATATCAGGAAGGTTTAAAAGTAGAAGAATTTATATATGAACACTAGATTTAAACCGGCTTCGAGGCTAACAATAATTTTTATTCTTGCCATTGTTCTGTCAGGAAGCATATTAACCTATTTCAGTATTAATAACATATCAAACCTGAAACAACTTACTGAGAAAAGAATCCTTGAGGAAGAGAGGGAACTCTCAGCAAGGTTTTCAACTGCAATCCAAAATATTTTAGAGAAAGTAACCGCTGGTTTTAATGAAGAAATCAGTCAGTTAGCTTTAATGAAAGACTCTCTGATAAAAAGAGCAGCTGATTATGATTTCATTACTCAGCCATTCATCCTGAAAAACAATGGCCAATTTTTATATCCAAATTTTATCGGGATACCTGAAAACCTGCCGGGACCAAACTTTACAGACAAATTCAGATCTGCTTTTGGAAAAGGCGAAGAAGCTGAATTTACTGTAAAAGACCCGGGAAAAGCAAAAAGTCATTATTTGTCATGCCTGGATTATTCAATCGGAGGCAGCGATTCGGTCAAAGCATTAAATGCATTGGGCAGGGTTTCAGCAAAATCAAACGATATTGAAGATGCAACAGCCTATTACAATTTAATTATTTCAGACTATTTCCCGATAACAGATGAGAACGGGCTTCCTTATGCATATTATGCTTTACCGCAGCTTTTAAAAATTACAAATTCTGATAATCTTGAAAAAATATTTCCGATTGTTGAATTTTGCCTTGAAAAAATGGAAACCGGATCAATCCCCCTGAATTTTAACACAGAAGAATTATTAACGCTTCTGATAAAATGGTTACAGGAAAACGTTTTTAACAGCCGGGGGAAAATGGCAAACATTAACAAACTGATAGAAAGTATAAAACAGCAGGTTCAATTTACCACTACATACAGAAATGAGCTGTCAGAGCTTTTGAAAAAAAGGAATCCGGATAACCATTCTACTGCTGGAAATGATTTTAAAATCATCAATTCTATTTCAGGAAGCAATCAGGAGTTTTTTCTGATCAACACAAATTTTATAAATCCGGCAGGTTTTTTAATCGATCGCAATAGACTATTTGATACCATCTTAAAAACAGACTTTCAATCCGGTTTTGAATTTGATTACAAAATTGAATGTCCAGCCGTATATAACTCAAATACAAACGGGGACAAACTTGTTTATACTTCACAACTGAATCCCTGGTTTCCGGAGCAACTAATAGAAATAAAACTTAACGATGAAAACCTGATAAAATATTTAATAAAACGAAGAGGCTGGATTTACGGGATTGCTTCTGTATTGCTCCTGGTTGCAATGTTCCTGGGAGTGGTATTGATTTTAAGAGATATCGCACGGGAAAAACATCTGGCACGATTAAGGTCTGATTTTATTTCGAATGTAACCCATGAATTAAAAACACCGCTGACCTCCATACGTATGTACGCCGAATCACTTATGATGGGAAGGGTAAAATCAGCCTCAGGGCAGAAGGAATATTTGTCAGTGGTTGTGAATGAGAGTGAACGGTTGAAACGGATGATCAACAACATTCTGGAATTTTCAAAAATGGAAAAAGGCAAATCAGAATACCATTTTGTCAATTCAAATTTAGCCTCCATCCTGAATGCAGCAATACACGAAATGAATTACTGGTTTGAAAAAGAAAAATTTGATGTTGTCACTGAACTGGATGAAAATATATATGCTGAAGTTGATCCTGAAAAAATGAAACAGGTACTTGGTAATTTATTCAGCAATGCCATTAAATATTCAACTGATATAAAAAAAATCTTTATTCGGTTATATAAAAAACCAAATCATATCTGTATTGAGGTCGAAGACCATGGCATGGGTATCCCTGAAGATAAATTATCCCGGATATTTGAAGAGTTTTACCGGATTGAGCAAAAAGAAAGTATCAGCGGAACCGGGCTTGGGTTAACAGTCGTAAAAGAAATTATTGAGGCTCACAACGGGAAAATATCAGTTACCAGTGAAATTGGAAAAGGAAGTAAGTTTACGGTTACTATTCCATTGTGCGGAATTTAAAGTCTGTAGTCTACAGTCTGCAGTCCTCAGTCTGCAATTGGAGTTTGGCAAAAAGGTTAATATTAATCAAACAATTAGAAGACAATGGCGACTGGATTTAGAAACTTGGCGGTATATAAGAAAGCATTTGATCTAGCGATGGATATTTATAAAGTTAGCAAGAAGTTTCCTAAGGATGAACTTTATTCTTTAACCTCTCAGATAAGACGATCATCAAGATCAGTTTGTTCAAACATTGGAGAAGGATATCGTAAACGTCAGTATGAAGCACATTTCGTCAGCAAAATGTCCGATTCAGATATGGAAAATACGGAGACGCAAGTCTGGTTCGATTTTGCATTTGCATGTGAATATATATCAAAAGAAATTTATGACGATTTCAATGAGCGATCTGAAGAGATAGGACGATTACTTAATCATATGATCCAAAATCCTGAAAAGTACAAATAATTATTTTTAAGATCGCCGACTGGAGACTGAAGACTGGAGACTGAAGACTGGAGACTGAAGACTGGCGACTGAGGACTGCAGACAATTTTTAATAATAGAACATACAAAAGTGAATGAAAACAATCTTAATAATTGAAGATGATATCAGTATTCTCAGGGGATTGAAAGACAACCTGGAATACGAAGGTTATACAGTTATTACTGAAACAAACGGGGAAAAAGGCCTGCAACTCGCCCTTGAGAAAAAAACAGACCTGATATTACTGGATATCATGTTACCTGGCATGAACGGGTACGAAATATGCAGGAAAATGAAAAAAGAAAAGCCTGAATTACCCATAATCATGATTACTGCCCGTGGATCTGAAATGGATAAAGTTTCGGGACTCGATATTGGCGCAGATGATTATATCACTAAACCATTTAGTATTCCGGAGCTTATGGCCCGTATACGGGCTGTTTTCAGAAGAATTGCTCAGGCCTATAATATTCCTGACCAGTATTATTTCGGGAAAGTAAAATTAGATTTCAAAAAAATTCAGGCTTTTCGGAATGATCAGGAAATAAAGTTGTCAAGAAAGGAATTTGCGATAATGGAATATTTTATCAAACATGAAGGTGAAGCTGTTCATCGGCATGATTTACTGAATGAAGTCTGGGGCTATGAAGCGTTGCCCGCCACCAGGACAGTAGATAATTTTATACTTGACCTCAGAAAAAAACTGGAAGAAAATCCTTCAAAACCCAAACATATTGAAGGTGTCAGAGATATAGGTTACAGGTTTAATTCTTTAAATGATTGACAGAAATTCTGAAGGTAATAAGGCAACTTCATTGATTAACCGGATTTTAATGTAGGCAAGTGGAAAGTCTGAGAATTCTATTGACTGTGTAACCAATGGTTTTTTTCCAGCATCTTCCCTGCATGTAAGTTCCCAGGTTAGACCCTGCCTGGGTGAGTAAAAAAACATTCAAAATCCTGATATTCATAGATGTCAGGGTTTTTTGTTTTTGTAACCCATCACAATTGCTAAACTTGCAAAAGCAGTTATAATATTTTACTTTTGAGTTTAACCACAAAAAACAATGAAAACATCTCGCAGGGATTTTTTAAGAAGCTCAACATTACTGGGATCCGGTTTGATTATAAAGCCGTTTAATTCCTTTGGAATTGCTTCCGAAGCAGGCAAATTCCTTGAAAGGATCGGGATTTCCACCAGTATCTCGAATAATGGAATACTCGCCTCTGCCGGGTATTCTTTTGTTGAAGAAAATGTCAGAAATTTTCTTGTCCCTGCAGAACCAGAGTCAGTTTTTGAACCGAAAATTGTTTTGCTGAAAGACTCAAAACTACCAGTTGAAGCCTGTAACTCTTTTCTTCCCGGGAACCTGAAATGTGTTGGTCCGGCTCCTGTTCATGAGGAAATACTAAAATTTGGCGAAACTGCCTTCCGTAGAGCACAGTTGGTTGGTGTTAAAACCATTGTTTTTGGAAGCGGAGGAGCGAGGTCAATTCCTGAAGGATTTTCCAGGGAAGAAGCCAGACAGCAGTTTATCAGCCTCTGCAGACAGCTGGCTCCTTTAGCTCAGAAATACAACGTGGTGATTTCACTTGAACCTCTTAATACTTCTGAATGTAACTTTATTAATTCAGTTGCTGAAGGAGGTGAAATAGTTGAAGCAGTGAACCATGAGAATATCAGATTACTTGCCGATATCTACCACATGCTGAAGGAAAATGAAAGCCCTTCAAACATAACTAAATATGGTCATCTGTTGTATCATACTCATATTGCTGAAAAGAACGGTCGTACGGCTCCTGGTGTCAACAACGAGGATTTCACACCATATTTCAAAGCCTTAAAAGATATAAATTACCAGGGACGGATGGCAATCGAATGTTCATGGAAAAACCTAGGAGAACAGGCTGCAAATGCACTTCAGGCAATGAGAAATCAGTTGGCAGGAGTGGATTGAACCTTATATCCCTTTAACCCGAAATAAATTATAAAACCAAAACATACCAGGGGTACAATAAAACCAAGAGCCATCCTTGATATATCAGCTATCCACCCCATAAAGATAGGGCAAACAGCCCCCCCTACTATTGTCATAATAATAAATGACGAGCCTTTTTTTGTCAGACTACCGAGATCCTTGATCCCCAGGGCAAAGATTGTCGGAAACATAATTGACATACAAAAATAGGTGAGATACAAGGCAATAATTGATAACCAGCCAAGACCAAGAACAACAAACACCATTGCCAGGACATTAATAACTGCATATAAAGCCAGCATCTGGTTGGGCTTAAACCAGGTCATCAGAAAACTGCCGGAAAACCTTCCTACCATAAAAAAGACAAAACCAAGGGATAAAAGGTATGCAGCTTTTTCGTTACTGAACTGCGGCATAGTCTCAGTGACATAGTTAATAAAGAAACTGTTAATCCCGGTCTGGGCAGCGACATAAAGAAATTGTGCTGCCACTGCAAACTTAAAATGTCTGAATTTAAGAAGATCTCTGTAACGTCCCTTGTCCCCATGATTGTCATATTCACCTTCATGTATTTCAGGCATTTTTGTAAACATGAACAAAATTGCGACAAGAAGTACCAGTGTTCCGATTATCATGTATGGCAGGGTCATAGATGCGAATTTGTTGGTTTCAGAGCCATTTACTTCTCCAAGGATCAGGAGGCCACCAACTGCAGGACCCATGATCCAGCCTAAACCGTTAAAAGATTGTGAAAGATTAAGCCGTTGCTCCGACGTCACTTTAGGACCCAGAACAGTCGAAAAAGGATTCGCCGCAGTCTCCAGACAGGTAAGACCACATGCTATTATAAACAGACAAAGGAGAGTAAATTCGAAAGTCTGTACATGGGCTGCCGGCATAAATAGAAATGCTCCAAAAGCATAAAGGAGCAAACCAAAAACAATTCCTCTCTTATATCCAAAACGGCTCATGATTAATCCTGCAGGAATCGCCATTATAAAATATCCACCATAAAGAGAGGCCTGTACCCAACCCGACCGTGCCTTCGTGATTCCCAGGATATCCTGAAAGTGTTTATTTAATACATCTAGGAGGCTGTGAGCAAAACCCCAAAGGAAGAAAAGGCTTGTAACAAGAATAAAGGGAATCAGAAAGCCCTGGGTAACAAGCTTTTGTCTGTTACCATTAACGGAAAGAACGTTATTCATATACAGTTTGTTTTAATCAATACAAGATTGCTATGATTTCCGACTTTTCCAAACCTTTATTCTGATTTTTTGTATTTATGGCTGGAAAGAAAAGGTAATACTATCTAGATTGTTCGAAAAAAAATTCCCGCAGATCTCGTTGATTTTCGCAGATTGTTTGTCTGCGATTATCTGCGTAATCTGCGGGAAAATACTTTAAAACTTAGCAGTTAAATATTCCTACTTCTTGACTAAAAGATTTACCTTCAGCCTAAACTCATCATAAATAGTTTTATCACCCAGATTGTCAATGAACGACGCTGAACCATAACGAATATTATATTTTGTCCGGTCAATCATTATATTTGCAAAAAACCAGGTTCCTTCATCAGTCTTCTGCATTACTGCTTTGAACTCGATTGGATTTGCAATACCCTTAATAGTCAGCACCCCATTAACAACTCCAGTTCCCTTTTCGAATGGTGTACTTCCTGTAATTACCAGTTTCGATGTTGGAAATTTTTCAACTCCGAAAAAATCATCTGCTTTTAAGTGACCTTCCAGCTTTTCATTGCCTTCGGACTCTTTAAGACTGGCCATATCGATGATGGACTCGCCTGAAACTATTTTATTATCCTGCCAGATAAGCCAGCCCGACTGAAGATTAATAGTCCCGGTATGCTGACCTGTAACTTTTTCACCTAACCATAATAATTTGGTTTTCTCTTTATCGGCGGTTAATTTTTCCTGAGCATTTGTGATTCCCAAAAATGAGATTGTTAATGCAACAAACAATAATGTTCTTTTCATGTTTGAGATGTATAAAGTTTTTTACTTTAACATCATAATCAGGAAATTTGTTCAACCTGAATTAATTCTTTTGAATCCAGTGACTAAAAAGCTACATTATATTTTATGAATATTCAGACCTCCGCTGATTTCGAATACCATGCCTGTTGAGAAATCCCAATCACCCCTGGCAATTGAAGCAACAGACTTCCCGATATCCTCCGGTAATCCCCATCTCTTCTGAGGAACAAGCCCTTCAGATATCATTTTGTCATATTTATCCTTAATCTTGGCAGTCATATCAGTCTGCACAATACCAGGACGAACTTCGCAAACAAGGATTCCTTCCTTTGAAAGTCTGTCGGCAAAAACAGTAGAGGCCATGCTGAGGCCGGCTTTTGAAATACAATATTCCGTCCTGCTTGTTGATGAGAGTACAGCAGATACTGATGTAATGAAAATAATAACAGGCTTGTAATCAGGTATCTGGTCCCTCATCCAGATCATCTCCCTGGCAACCTTTTGAGCAAAGAACACCGGGCCTTTAAGATTAATGTTCATGACTCTGTCGTAACTCTCTTCGCTCATTTCAAGTGCATCATTCCTTTGCAATGGGGCAACACCTGCATTATTGACCAGAAAATCAATACGCCCATATCTTTCTAGGATGTTTGAGACAACCTCCTTATGGCACCTGGTACAGGAAATATCCAGACCTATAGGGAAAAATTCAGCTCCGCGTTTTTCGACCTCAGATCCAAGAGTTTCCATCCCTTCACTGTCAACTGATCGGGCTATGGCTGCAATATCAAAACCCTCGGCTGCCAGAGCAATTGTCACCGACCTGCCTATTCCTCTGCTGGCGCCTGTAATAACGGCTACAGGTTTCCCATTCATGCTAAAGAGTTTAATCAGGTGTTACAGAAATTTGGCGTTAAAGGTAATAATTTGTCAGATTCGGTCAACTTTCCATGTAATTATCTTCAAGATAATCTTTCCAGACCTTTTCAAACCATAGGTTCTGATCTGGTATATCCCTCACCTTCTGAAGGTTAGTTTTTACACTCCCGTTAAAGTAATTTATTTCCAGAATGTTATTTTCTATCTCCCTGTCATACTGACATATATCAATATCCCACTCTGCATCCGGCACCTCCGGAGCCATCAATCCTTTCCTGCTTGTAACAATAAATGATCCTCTGCTTCTTCCCCCGTTTTTAATATATGTCTTAATAGCCTCCAGATAAATAAAATGCGTTAAACAATTATCCGATAACATAAAACACTCAGCAAGCTCCTTTACCGAAGCAGCACCTGCTATATTCCTGAGATTTTTAAGCAGAGTAAGAGCTTCATCTGCTGCCCTGGCAACCTTGTCACCGTCGCGGATGATACTGCCGGCTACTGACATTCTTGTACGGATTTCAGTGAAAACCTTATTATTCACATTTCTTTTACCTGATGATAACCAATGAGTTGCAAGATTAAGTTCTTTTTCTATATCCTTTTGTCCTTCAGCAAGAAATACATCCTTTTTTAATGCAGGTGAAGTATACTTTTTACTGATAAACAGTGCAGCTCTATAACTTCCCACCTGCCCTGAATTCAGGGCCGATCCACCCGGCCGGTAAACTCCATGCGATCCATTTACTTCACCGACAGGGAAAAGGTTTTTCAAATCGGATTCCCACCAGATATTCCCTTTAAGACCTCCATTGTTATGCTGAGCGCAAACAGCAATTTCAAGTGGTTCAAAAGTCAGGTCAATTCCGTGTTCCTTATAAAGAGCAACGGCAGGTGAATTCATTGAAAGCAGTCTTTCAACAGGAGTGGTTTTTAATGAATTTGAGTTAGCGAGATAATTATATACAACTGGATCAAGTTTATCGGGAGACAACGATTGGCCATTCTTCCATGTGGGATTCCTTGTAAAGTCAATAAATACCTTTCTTCCCTTTTCTTCTTTTTCACGGAATACAAGAAGATCAATGAGAGAGGATCCAAATCCCGAAACTTTTCGCGGATCGAAAGGCCATTGATATCCTTTCAGAAAGATCGCCTTTGTCAGGCTATCGTAATCAGGGAAAAAATCATTCAGGAATTCCTTATCATCATTTCCATTTCTGTCGGTAGAAAAATATCTTGGTATCACCTGCTGGTAGCTTCCTGAAAGGTTCCATCTGAATTTCAGAGATGCTATTCCGAATTGTGATTCAGTAAGATTCTGACCTGTGGCTCCTGCTTTGAAAGCCATTCCGATTGAACCGTTCTGTGATAAAGGATAGACACTTGTTTCATAGATACCTCCAGGACCTCCGGTTCCAAGGACTATATTGGTTGCATTAAACAAAACAAACGCTTTTCCGGTATTCTTTTCTTTATCATTAAGTGCGAGCGCACCTATAACTTTTGATTTTTTTGTATCCGTAAGCAGCCCAACAACATGATGATTATCAAGCACTTTTATTTTCCTCTTCTTTACTTCTTCAGAGAACACCCGGAACATCATTTTTGAAGTATAAGGACCCACCGAGGTAGCTCTTGCCCGGGTATCGTGATCTGTTTTGTATCCTGCCCAGGCTCCATACTTATCTTGCGGAAAAGGAACTCCCATATTAACCAGTTTCATAAAAGCCTGAACAGAGCCCTGCGCTTCACATAATGCAATATCTCCATGCATGCATTTCCCGTTGAAGAGATCTTTTGCCATTTCCCTGATTGAGTCGGGCTCATCTCCACAAAGTGAAAGTTTATAATAGGTCTGTTTATCCGAACCGGCATTGTTCGAAGTACCTCCGCCCCATTCAGATGTAGCAATAAGAATATCCTCCTGCCCCATTGAATGAAGGGTTACAGCAGCATTAAGCGATGCAGCACCGCTTCCAACTATAAGTGTATTCAGACGGTAATATTTAATCGAATATTCGCCGAATTGTAATCTTTCACTTTCCATCAGCAATGAGTTTTTTCAATTCGTTACCATAAATCTCCCTGTCGCGGATCACACATCCACCTGGTCTCAGGTTTCTTATCAGCCTTGTGCATCCTGAACAGGTAATGCAAGTTTTTGAAGGATCAGCCTTCCCTTTATTGATAAGATCTGAAGGCATCGATGGATAGGCAAATGAATTTCTCCCTAATCCAATAAAAGAAGCATCACCGTTTTTAATAACAGCTGCCCCGACATTTGGGGCATACTGTCTTAAATATGAATATGCTGAACCTACAAAAAAAATATCTGGAAATCGTTTTTGAAAAACAGAAGTTCCGTTTATCATCCTCATTATTCCCTCAAGCGGATGTTCTTCTGGGACCTGTTGTCCGGGCAGCGGATTATCATAGGGTCTTGTTGTATGAGGGTTGAAATAGGGGCTGCCCATACTGATATTGATCAATCCTATACCGCGTGATCTCAGTTTCTCAACCAGCAGAAGCGGCTCAGTAAAATCGGGCTGATGATTTTCATCAACTCCAAAACCATCATTGTAAAGATCTGATATGTTTAAACGAGTTGTGACAATTATTTTTGGTACTTCCTCTTTTATCCTGTCAATAGTTTCAATCATAAATCTGAATCTGTTTTCAGTCTCTTCCCCTCCAAAAATGCTGTTTTTCCTGTTTTTTGCCGATAGCAATTCAACCATCAGGTAACCATGGCAGGCCTTAAGGTCGATAGCATCAAATCCCGAACGTGCAGCAAGTCTTGAAGCCATAATATATTGATCCTGGATTCTTTTCAGATCGTCATCAGTAAGGACATAAGGTGTAATTTTATCAAGTATTGGATTAAGTGCAGCTACTTGCGGTCTGGCGTTCCCTTCAGGTTTGCTGTATCGTCCTGAGTGGGTAAGCTGAATTACAAGCAGGGGATTAAATCCCTGCCTGATTGCATTTTTTCTTACCTCATCATTAAGATATGAATAATTATCTGAATAGTTTTTTTGTATCCAAAGCTGATGGGGATTTGACCGGCCATCGTGAGAAACTGACACAGCTTCAAACCAGATGATCCCGCTGCCTCCCGCAGCATATCGCAGATAACGCCTTTTTGTAAGGTCTGAGGGAGATCCGTCATATTCTGAATCGTAGCCTTCCATTGGCTGTACAACAAGACGGTTGGATATTGAAAATCCGGCTAAAGAGGCAGGTTTAAGCAATGGAGTTATATCATCGCTGAAGGGCAGATCAAAACCAAGTTCCTTTGCCTTATGAATAAGTTCATCTTTGCTTTTAAACCTGAACCGTTCGTGCATTTATACGTAAGGTATTGCTACAGAAAATTTAATCATGGAACTCACCGGAATTAAATCTCGGATTAACAACATTGTTATAAATTGATCCGAATATATAAGTTATTTCTATTCCGCCTTCAAGACGATATTTTGTTGCAAGCTCTCGTAACTGCAATAATCTCTCAGCTTCGGAAATGTCTCCTTTTTTAAGATTCAGCTGATCATTTAAATGAGCTACTCCTCCATTGATCTGTACCGACAATCCTTTAAAGATTCTTATATTGATGGATGAGATCAATTCAAGTCTGTTCTTTGAAAAATCATGGAAATAATTTGAGCCCACCAATGCCAGATTGACCGATCCCCACTTCTTCTGCACCTGGAATGCAATATTTAACATCTGTAAATACAGGCCTTCTTTTGCTTTATTATAAACGGTTGTATCGACATAATTATTAAACTGATAACCGGCGCCGTACAAAATTCGCAATTGTCGGTGAGTCGCTTCTGAGTAAGGGAAAATATCATATTCAACTGATGGCAGGATATCGGTCCTGAAACCATAATTTTCACGGGTTGAGGAGCCAAGCATCCACTTAAAACCGGCCGACCAATGTTCCCCAAGGCTTTTAACAAACAGGTTATTCATTGATCTCTCACTGGTAATATAGGTACTTGATCTGGCAGAATCAGTATTTACATTTTCAATAAACTTCTCCCGGTTATAGAACTGATCCATTTCAATTTCCAGTTTTATTTCTGATGTAACCTTTGATATATTGATCGAATTTCTCAATTCCAATCGCTTATTTGCTTCTTCAGA
>JBGOZX010000052.1:0-26077 GCA_041480425.1 Bacteroidia bacterium | reverse complement strand
GCTGGGGCGCTTTTGGAAAATATGCTGCAGAGAAATACAATGTTGAAGTTGTCGGAATTACTGTCTCAAAAGAACAGGTTGAACTTGGAAGAAAATTATGTGAAGGTCTTCCTGTTGAGATCCGGCTGATGGATTATCGAGATGTAAATGAAAAGTATGATAGAATAGTCAGCGTCGGAATGATTGAACACGTAGGTCATAAGAATTACAAAACATTTTTTAAAATTGCGAATAAGTTACTGAGCGACGACGGTTTATTTCTTCTTCATACAATTGGAAATAATAAATCCGAGGAAACACTTGATCTATGGACAGATAAATATATTTTCCCAAACGGGATGCTTCCTTCAATAGCTCAGATTGGCCAAGCAATTGAAAACCTTTTTGTGATGGAAGACTGGCACAGCTTCGGAACAGATTACGATAAGACTCTTATGGCCTGGTACGACAACTTTGATATGAATTGGCATAAAATAAAGAATAAATATTCAGAACGATTTTTCAGAATGTGGAAGTATTTTCTGCTTTCATCTGCCGGTTCATTCAGATCAAGAAGACGAAATCAGTTATGGCAGTTAGTTTTATCTAAAAAAGGAATACCAGGAGGTTGTCATTCAGTCCGTTGATGGATTGATAAATCGGGTCTTCGGGAACACTTTATTTCAGAATAAACAAAACAGCAATTTTCAGTGTCTAAAAATATCATAAGCTATCGAATAATTGACAATCAGATTGCACAATGGGTATGAACCTTGCCTGGTTCAGGTTTTATGAGGAATTAAATGATTTTCTGCCTTCAGGAAGGAGAAAGAAGTCGTTTTCCTATTTATATAAGGGCAATCCATCAGTCAAAGATGCAATCGAGGCGCTGGGGGTACCACATGTCGAGATTGATATGATCCTTATAAACAGCCAATCTGTCGATTTCTCTCATAAACTTCAGAATGATGATTCTGTATCGGTTTATCCTGTTTTTGAAAGCTTTGACATCACCCACATTACTCACTTAAGAGAAGAGCCTCTGCGGGACTTAAAGTTTATCGTTGATGTTCACCTTGGAAAACTCGCAAAATATCTGCGATTATGCAACTTCGACACTTATTACAGGGAAGATTGCAACGATCAGGAAATCATCACTCTCGCTGTATCGGACAAAAGGATCATCCTTACAAGGAATAAGGATTTGCTTAAAAATAAAATGGTTACCCATGGTTACTGGATACGGTCCCAGCATATTGATGAACAATTGAAAGAAGTGTTCCTGCGGTTTGATTTGAAAAGCCAGATCCGGCTTTTTACACGTTGCATGGAATGCAATGGCATGCTTACCGACATTCCAAAAGAGGTTGTTTTTTCCCGCTTATTGCCTAAAACAAGGAAGTATTATCAGAAATTTAAAAAGTGTCCTGATTGCAATAGGATTTACTGGGACGGTTCCCATTGCGAAAGGATGAAAGAACTTATTGACGAAATAATAAATGCGTTAAAATAGTCCTTCTTGTTCCACCTGGAACTCCCTGGTCAAAATTTTTTATTATATCCTGGCGTGAATTAGAATAGTAATGTTATATTCAACAAATTATTTTTTATTCAGAATTTAATAGATAATCTTTAAAAACAGACTGATATGTTCAGAAAATCAATATTCCTCTATTGTTTTGTTATAGTGTTTATTTTTTCTGGTTTTAATGCCGGCAGGTCACAGGACAATAACTGGACCCATTTCAGGGGCAGCAACCTGAATGGTATAGCCACTGTTGAACGTGCCCCTTTAAAATGGGGAGATGATTCGAATATCAGGTGGAAAACTGAAATACATGATAAAGGGTGGTCATCACCGGTCGTTTATGATAACCAGGTCTGGGTAACTATGGCTACAGAAGACGGAAAGGAGCTATTTGCAGTATGTGTAGATTTTCAGACCGGCAAAATAATACATGATATTAAATTATTTTCTCCTGGTGATGTTTTCAGGAAACATTCCATAAATACGTATGCAACGCCTACTCCATGTATTGAAAAAGGATTTGTATATGTACATTTCGGAAGTCTGGGGACAGCCTGCTTAAATACTTCCAACGGAGCAATTGTCTGGACCCGTACTGATTTAAAATGTAATCATGTCCAGGGACCTGCCTCATCTCCGATAATTTATAAAAACCTGCTGATCCTCCACTATGAGGGCACTGATGTCAGGTATATTATAGCACTTAATAAATCAAACGGGAAGACAGTCTGGAAGGTCAATCGTCCGGAAGAACCTTACAAACCTCTCCCTGAAATAGGAAGAAAGGCATATATCACTCCTATTGTACTTAATGTAAACGGTCGTGATTTGTTAATCTCCAATGGATCAGCCGTTTGTGTTGCATATGACCCCAATACAGGGGAAGAAGTATGGAGAGTTGTGAGAGGCGCTGAATCCACAGTATCAATGCCTTTCACTGAAAATGGAGTACTGTATTACTATACCGGCTTTATGGTTGATACAGACGGATCCAGCTTTTCAGAGATCTTGGCAGTAAATCCTGACGGCAAAGGCGATATAACAGGATCAAATATCTTATGGAAGAAACGGACTGAAAAAATGCAATTGCTTACACCTGTTATAAAAGACGGATTGATTTATACCGTTGATACAAGAAATATTCTGATGTGCCTCGATGCATCAACTGGAAAAGAGATGTGGACCTCACGGTTAAGGGCAAATTATAACGCTTCCCCAATATTCGCTGCAGGAAATATTTATCTGTTTTCAATCAAAGGTGAAACCCTTGTAATAAAACCAGGACGGAAACTGGAAATTGTTGCGCAGAATCAGATAAAAGATCAGATCTGGGCCACACCGGCTTTTCTCAGAAATTCTATAATTATGAGAACAGATAAATATCTGTGCAGGATCGGGCAGTAATTTAAGATATATTATTTATTACAAGACCAGGGTTTGAATGGAATGTGGAAGACTGGTTATTTCAGCTGCATTACGGCCAATGCACAAATTGTATGTAGTTTTCTTATTACCCTGGTTCATAACAACTATAGCTACCTTACCATCTTCATTAATAAATGCTGTGGTTAACAGCTGGCTTCGACTTGCTGCACTTAAAATTCTTTTTGCCCCCGGACGTATATACTTTGAAAAATGTCCAATGTAATAATATGAATTGGTGTATATTAATTGTCCGGTTTTTGTATCAGCATGAACAGGTGCAAAGCAAAAGTTCTTTACATGATTTGGACCGCCGGTCTCGTCCAGTAATATATTCCAATCAGTCCATCCAACAGTTCCGTTATTAAAATCATTGATCATCGAGCGGCCATATGCTTCACCCAGCCCCCAGAAATTGTACCTGTCCGGATCGAAGCTTTCCGGGCAGCCTTCGGTAAACAGCAGGTTCTTATCCGGGTAGGTATCATGCACAAGACCCACATTATTAAACATTTGCTGACCTCCGCTCCAGTCTTCATACCAGTGAAAACCCATTCCCCATGCATATTTTGAGGCTTCGGGATCATCAAATATGGCTTGCGCCCTTTGTACCATCAGATCACGGTTATGATCCCATACAATTATCTTTTTATCCTTTAATCCTGCTTTCTCCATAATTGGCCCTAAATAATTTTTCAGGAAGTCACGTTCATCTTCAGCAGAATAGATGCACGATTCCCATGTTTGTGTGGCCATAGGTTCATTTTGAATGGTGATACCCCAGACGGGGATACCCTCATTTTCATAACTCTTCACAAACTTTGTAAAATATTCGGCCCATGATTGGTAAAACTCCGGTTTCAGTTTACCACCATGAAGCATATCATTGTTGTCTTTCATGAATGCCGGCGGGCTCCATGGACTGGCAAATAGTGTCAGATTGCCTCCGGCAGAAGCAATAGCCTGCCTTATAAATGGGATTTTAAATTGCTTGTCATGATCAATACTGAAGGATTTTAATTCCTTATCGCCTTCGGCTACATATGTATAACTTCCACTTGAGAAATCGCAACTATTTATATTGGTTCTTGCCAGGGTGTAGCCAATCCCCTTCCATTTATCATAATATGCCTGTAATAATTCCTGCTGTTTAGCTTCAGACAGCTTTGCAAAGGTTTCAGCAGAAGCATCTGTCAACGCACCACCTATTCCAAGTAATGTCTGAAATGTTTTATCAGGATTAACAAAAACATAAACCTGGGTTTCCATGGTCCGTTCCAGTTCCTTAAACTGAACAGTATCTGTTGGAGCAAGCCTGTAATTAGTACTATCCGCAGTAGTATATACAATTACATTTTTCCCTTCTGTCATGAAGGTTTTAGCAGAAATTGATTCTTCTACATGTTCCGGTTTTTGCTGACTGCATGAAAACAGCATCAGCAGAGATAATAAGAAAAGGGTATTTTTCATCTTCATGAAATTTAAAGGAGTTGTTCGTCTTATTAGCTTCTAAAGTTATAATTTATATTCTTTTTAAATTTCTAATGTTAGTAATTATGCAAGGTTCTAGAAAAGTCTTGAAAATCGATAAAGTTGAGAAGGAGAGTGGGAAAGTGCTGCCAGTGAAATACCTGTCGCCAGTAGCCAGTAGCTAGTTGCCTGTCAGAACAACTTCACCTTCATCTTCCTGAAACGGGCGCCATCAAAAGCATCACCCATAAGGATTCCTCCACGGACCATGAGATAAGGCCTTGTTACATTAAGAGGCAGATCAAAGACAAGTATTGTTGAATCGGATGTTCCGAAACGGGTATTGTATAACTCTTTCCATCCGAAATGCAGAGATTGGTCAAGCCCGATCTGGCTGTCTTTGCTGTTTTCATACCTGTTTCCCTCCTCATCAACCAGATAAGCTATTGAGTTATCCCATTGATGATCAATGCGTTTTGCCCGATTTTCAACCTTAAAACGGACCAGGTAAAAATTGCCCATTGAAGTCCGGGGATTCGCCCCGATTGCTAAAGAAGGGGTGCTTGTATAACCTGTTACCGAGTACTCAAAATCGTCATGGTGAATGTTTTCATTAAGTCCGATTATGTAGTCTGCTTTATCACGGTTACATGATACGTAAGAAATGGTGAAAACAATGGTCAGGAACATGTAAAAAAAAGATGATTTTTTCATTTTAGAAAGATTTAAAAACAAAGGTAAGGGAAAAGCTATAAAGACTTAAAAGGCTATATAAACCTTGAAGTTTCTGACTGAATGACCTGCCTTCGCTAAGTCGGAGGATAAAAACTTCGGGACAATCAGACAATCAGACAAAAAGACAATCAGACAATCAGACAATTCCGGATTACAATCCCGACAGCGCCATGCTTTTTTCCCAGAGTATTTGCCGGTTTTCTTCAGTAATGTATTTATTCTTAGCTTCAGCAGGTTGGCATTTTACAAAATACTTTCCGGTGACATTTTTTACTTCATCGGATGAAGCAAGGTAAACAGAAGTGGCTGCTCCTTTTTCGGGGGTTAACAGAAAAGGCTTGAACATTTTGTTCAGTAACCCGTGAAATCCTTTAAGTTCATGTGCAAAATTCGTATTCACTACCCCGGGATGTAACGCATTGACGGCGATCCCTGTTCCTTTAAGTCTTTCAGCAAGCTCAAAAGAAAAAAGTATATTCAGTAATTTCGTATCACAATAGGTGCTGAATGGATGGAATTTCTTCTCACTCTGAAGATTGTCAGGATCAAATTTGCCGGATGAGTACCCTGCTGAGCTTACATTTACAATCCTGGGATCATCGCTCTTTTTAATTACGTCTAACAGCAGATTTGTCAGCATAAAATGAGACAGGTGGTTTATCTGAAATGATTCTTCAAATCCATCCTTTGTAATTCTTCTCTCCGGAAGACAAACGCCTGCATTATTAATCAGGATATCGAGTTGCTTATATTTTCGTTTGAACTCTACAGCACATTCACGAACCTGTTTTTTTGAAGTGAGATCTGTAATCATATAATCAACTTTTTCATTTTTTGAGGATGCAACTATCTCCTTTTTTACAGCCTCGGCTTTTTCAGGATTGCGTGCAATAAATACAACATGGTACCCTTTCCTGGCAAGCTCAGTGGCTGTTGCTTTTCCGATACCTGAGTTTCCGCCCGTAATTAAAACAGTTTTCATTTTTAAAAATTAAATATTCCGGTAATTTATCTTACAAGTTTGAAATTGAAGGCTCCGGTCTGTACTACTCCCCATACCCGTAACCATATTGGCATTATTGATTCAGTGGCTCTTGCTCCGCTTATATCGCCAAGGTCAATTATATTTTCATTTTTCCAGCCAAACTGGTTCAGAAGTGATTTCACTTTTTCCTTTGAAGCACTATCATCTCCTGAAATGTAATTAATATGTTCTCCTCCGCCAATCATTCCCGGATTAACCATTAATCCGCACCATATTGTGTTCAATGTTTTTACAACTTTGGCTTCAGGAAATGTTTTCTGGATCTCTTCACCCAATGAATTGATGTTATTAAGACCAGGTAATAAACTTGGGGGCATACCTTTACTGAAATCCAGTGGATTGGCGATGTCAATGAGGACTTTTCCTGCGAGGTTTTTTGAATCAGCAAGCTTCAATGCTTCAATTGAACTGCCACCATGTGTGGCGTTAATAACTAATTCGCCAGAAGCAGCCGATTCAGCGAAAGTCCCTAATTTAACCTTGCTGTTCAAATTATGCCATTCGCTGAATGGTGGGTTGCCATAACCATCTTTTAAAACAGAGGCAAGTTTTTCAGCAACATTACGGGTGCCCATCATAACTTCGTGACCAAGGTCAATAAGCTTTACAGCCATAGTCTGACCAACGGCTCCGGTTCCGATAACTGAGATTTTCATATTATTGTTTTTTAAGATTTGCGATTTCCACTATTATCTGAATGAATATGTAAGAATAACAAGTCAGATAGAAAAATGTTGAAAGAGTTGAAGAAGTTGAAAAGTTAAAATCCCCTCCTGGGGGCCGAGCCTGCCTACCGGCAGGCAGGCGTCAAAAAATAGCCCGGTGGGCTATTTTAGCGCATCGCCTTCGGCGACCGAAGGAAGGAGCCGGACTGCCGGGGTGGGGTAGGTTATAAAGATAAAATATAAAAGCTTAAAATAAAAAGTTGGCCGGTTACTTTATCTGGTCAGCTTTATTGAAGAATAAAGCACCACTCGATTCAACTCCTGAGATGGTATTCTTGTAATTAATAGTAAGGCTGTTATTTGCTTTATCAACTTTCCAGGATTCTTTGGATACAATATCTTCAGTGCCGTTTTGTCCATTAAAGGTTGTTGTGGATTCAAATATCAGAGATCCTTCCTGCTCTGACCACAATGCCTTCGACTTCCTGGGCATTTCATAAATAGTTATCGAGTATTCTTTACCATCCAGAGTGACATTTTCATTAAAAGGATATTCCTGTCCATCTCCACCTTCATATACCCGTTCTGTTAACAAACTGTCTCCTTTGATGTTAACGTTGATCCTGACAAGTGTAGGGAAATTTTCTAACAAGGTAGATTTTAATTTGTCTAATTTCCAGGTACCTGGAAAGTCAGCATTCTGACCAGCTGCAGAAAATGTAGAAGCAATGACTAAAGCCATTAAAAAGATATAAAATGTAACTCTTTTCATAACACGATTTATTTATTTATTTGGTTTTCTAATACACTTCAGAATAATTTTCTAGATCCCGCTGAGATCAATATTTTCAAACAACAGTGAAGGAGTTTTTATTGATTCGCCCTCAAGGACGTCATTACCCAATTCAACAAGATTAAACCAGAACTGGTTCATATTACCTGAGATATTCATCTCATTTACCGGATGAACAATCTTTCCATTCTGGACAAAAAATCCCTCAATACCATAAGAAAAATCGCCGGTCGATCCATTACAATTACCACCGTTAAACCCGGTTATCAAAATTCCCTTTTTTATCGATCTGATCATTTCATCAATACTTCTTGTACCAGCATTAAAAATTACATTTGAAGAACTTCCTGAAGTTGGTTTCATTCCCAGCTTCCTGCCATAGTAATTGTCGATATAATAACTCTTCAAAACCCCTTTCTCGATAATTGGCCGTTTAACAGCTACCAGTCCCTCATCGTCGAAGAGCCTGGAACCAAATCCGGATGGAATAAAAGGATCATCATAAACAGTTAGTAATGAAGAAGCTATAGGCTTATTCTCCTTTCCTATCAAAAACGACTGCTTCTGATACAGACTCGAACCCTGAAGTGCCTGGAACATAGGCCCACCCAAGTTCCCTGCAACCCTATTCTCTACGATTACCGGATACTTTCCTGACACTATCTTTCTCGGGTCGATCTTTTTTAAAGTTCTCTCAAGAGCTTTTTTCCCGATGTCCGTTGTTTTAAGCTTGTCGAAGAACAAGGCATTCTCATACCAGTAATCAGACGGACGGCCCGTATCGCTCTTTACCGATACTGAGACAGTAAGCGAAATTTTGCTTCTTCCGGTATCGCCCTTAAATCCATTACTCGTAACCATCACCATGTTTGTGATGCTATCGGAGTAGTAAGAACTGACTGATATTATCCGGTCATCTTTTTTATATGCCTCATTGAGAGCCTGGTTAGCAAGATCTATTTTGGTTTTTGCATCTACGGAGTCAAGCTTTGCGTCAAGGGTATTTAAGTCTGAACCGCCACCCTTGTAGTATAATTCAGGGTCGGGGAGAGATCGGAATTCATCTTCGGCAAGATACTTAGTAGCGACAATTGCCTCATCAACAAACCGGAAGAGTTCTTCCTCTTTCATCCTGTTTGTCGAATGAGCGGAATATTTCTTATCTACAAAAAGATTAATGGCGAGGTTGCTCTGATTTGATTCTTTAAGACTGTCAATTTTCTGATCTCTGATCTCGATGTTGCTGCTGCGATTTTCTCCAATGACAACTGAAACCTGTTCTGCACCGCTTTTCAGGGCATGTGTAATGACCAGGTTAGCCAGAGTATATTTTTCATTTGTATTCATAACAGAATTTTTTTCAGGTTTTTTAAGCATTCATTCCACCGACTGTTAGTTTTTTAATCTTGACAGTGGGTATCCCGAAAGTGACAGGAACTCCCTGTCCGTCTTTCCCACATGTTCCTAAACCATTGGATATAACAAGATCATCAGCAACCATCATAATATCTGCAAGTGCCTGTGGTCCATTACCGATAATATTGATATCCTTGACAGGTTTTGTGAGCTTTCCGTTTTCAATTATATATCCGAATTTCACAAAAAAGGTAAAATCGCCCGGACCAATGTTGACCTGCCCATTGCTGAAACTATCGACATATATGCCATTTTTAACACTTGCAATAATCTCCTCTTTTTTATGAGGTCCGTTTTCCATATAAGTACATCTCATCCTTGGTATGGGAATGTTGCGGAAGTCCTGTCTCCTACCATTACCCGTAGGATTAACTTTGTAATATTTTGAGCTGATCCTGTCATGAAGATAACTTGTCAGAATTCCGTTATTTACCAGTGTTGTCTTTGCGGTAGGGTTCCCTTCGTCGTCAAAATTCAATGTGCCACGGTTACCTGGGATGGTTCCGTCATCAATAATCTTAACAAAATCTTCAGCTACTTTCTGACCCATTTTGTCGGAAAAAATTGAAAGTTTCTTCCTGTTAAAATCGGCTTCAAATGAATGACCCATAGCTTCATGAAGCAATATTCCAGATTCACCTGCACCCATAACAACTTCCATTTCACCGGCTTTTGGTTTGGTTGCACTGAAAAGTTGAGATGTTTTTGCAACAACCTCACGTGAAAGTTCGTCAATGAGCTCATTAGTAAGGAATTCAAATCCTGTCCGGTATGAACGGCAGACAAAAAAGTTCTCAATCTTTCCGTTCTCTTCCATTATGCAAATTCCAGCCAGAAAAACCATCGGACGGTAATCCCAGGTCAGGAGTCCTTCAGAATTGAAGAAAAGGATATATGATGAAGTATCTCCAAGAACAGCATTGACTTTCGTAACCCGCTTATCTGCAGCAAAGATATTATCATTCATACGCTGAATAAACGGAACCTTGATCTTCACTGATGTATTTTCCCATGAAGTCTTAACAGGATAATAATTGGGAGGAAGGAATTCATTGATATTAACAGGGGCAAATGTGGGAGAGCTGTCAGCGATATTTGCCGCAGTTCTTGCAGCTTTCAGCATTGCTTCGGGTGAAACATTTTCGGAATATGCATAACCCGTCTGATCACCTTTTAAAACCCTTATACCAACACCGAAACCAATATTGGAATAAGCACTGTTAACTTTACCATCCTCAAGAGCAGTAAGGTTTTCCAGAGTGTGTTCAAAATAGAGGTCAGCATAATCTGCACCTTTTTCCATGGCTGCAGATATCACTTTTTGCAATAGTTCCCGGGTCACTTCAAAATGGCTGAGATAGCTTTCTGCATTGTCTGAAAGTGGAATCCCCTTGCACGAATGAAGTAACGGAGGAATGATTAGTGAACCTGCTGCTGTGATACCGCTGATTTTAATAAACTCCCGGCGTTTAAGATTCATATTGTTAAAGATTTAATTATCAATTAAAGATCGGACAAACATTTCTGATAACAAAAAAAATCTTAAATTACATAATTCCGGGTCGCCTGTTTTGTTCTGCTGACTCAACTATCTTCAGGATACGTCTGGAACGGGTTTCAGTCTTCTTTGCACTATTGAGCCATTCAATAAAAATTCTTCTGGAGGATGGTGAAAAGCGCATAAAGTTGTCGTAAGCCTTTCTGTTCTCTTTTAAAGTAGCAAGAAGGTCTTGAGGTATAACAGGATTCCCTGAAGCTCCGTTATCATACACTAACTCAGGTTTCTTAAGTATCACATTATAAGCATTTAATCCATATTGTGTCATCCTGCCTTCCTTAATCAGCCTCTTAATTCTTTCAATGTTATACTTCGACCAACGGCTGCCAGGTCTCCTTGGCGTATAACGTTGTATAAAATATTCATCATTTATTCTTTTTATTTTTCCATCAATCCAACCGAAACAAAGAGCCTCCTCGACTGCTTCTGTATAAGGGATACATGGAATCCCGGTGTGCTTCTTGTAAATAATCATCCACAACTCTTCAGCGGAGGTGCTGTTCTTCTCCAGCCATCTCCGCCACTCCTCCCGGTCCTTAAAATATAGCTCCATTGTATTAAGATGACGATAGTTAAAATCCTTTCAAATTTAGTAATATTGATCAAGTTTATTTAACTTCATGTTTATAATGAAGTTTCCATTTGATACGTTTCAGGAGAAAAACAAAAAATTCCAATAAATCAGATTTTTCTGCAATCATAACACCTTCTTAATTATTTAAAATATGGAAGACAATATTAATCCTCCTGGCTGGCAAAAGATGCTTATCGGATACCCATGGTTCAAATGTGATGGTTGTTACTCTATCACTGCCTACTCAGAGTTTATGCCATCACCTCTGTTCGGATTTAAACCATATGGAAAACCTGATTATGGAATTCTGAGTGAGAATGATCCTTTTGGCTGGAAGATCACAGAAATGGAAGAGGAATATGAACTTAGACCAGGGATTGAGCATATCGGGCAGCAGATAATGAGCAACATTATTAAACTTGGTAAAGGGCTTACTCAACATTTTATTAATGGTCACGGAGGTGAAAATCTCAGGAATAATCCGTACTGGCCTCCGGAACTGGCCGGTCATGCAGGAAACCTTTTTCATGAAAGATATGTAACATTGTTACCATTAATGCTTTCCCGAACACAGGATGATAAAGGCAGGGTGACATGGACGTTTTTTGGCAACAGTATCCATGATCCTGAACAGACTTTCTGGAAAAGCTTCTTTACGGCTCCGGGTAAGGAGATCCCAGACAGTGAATCTGTTGTATTCTTTAAAGATTTGTTATCTGATGTTTATGGAGAAAAACTATCTGATGATTCATCTCTTTTTAATTCAGGATTCAGGATACTGCCTTCGGAAGGATCTGAATTGCCTGTCTGGACAAAGAAATACCAGGTTAATGATGATTCATTATTTGCAGATGTTCGGTACTTATTGACATTCAGGCCTTTCACATTTTTGCCGGATATCGTGAAAAAGCTATATCTGTCCGGAACATTATTTTTACTACCATTTCCGGGAAGTCTTGTATTCTGGGGAATGCCTGGTTATCTCAAGCTTAAAAGCGATCTTTCGATAGCTGCCCAGATCCCATTACAGAACCTGGTTGCACGAAACAGGGGGATTGGCGGATTGCGTGTGACACAATCGGGATGGCTACATGAACCACATCCTGACGGTAATAATCTTATCATAAATGAAAATCTTGTGCACCATTCTTACCAACGTACACATCGATGGGAGCGTGTTCACAGATATCAGGACGAACTTAATCAGGTAGCACAGAATGTAAGTCTTGTTAAAGTATTGTTCAGCACAGAGCCTGATGCTATGGGGTTATATAACAAGCCATTAGCAAGTAACAGCCAGATGTGGACCAGCAAATTCGATCTTTTGTTAGATGGTCCCAATGCTGGCAGAAAAAAAATTATGGAGGTTGAAAAAACTCTTTTAAAGGGCGGACTATTCGGGTACAGGTTCTTTTATCCACCGATGCGTGTCGGGGAGCATGAAATGTACCTGCACAGACCTCTGGTAGCTTTTGCAGGGGCACAATCTGAAAAAGCGGAGATAAGGTCAGGATCATTGTTCGGATATATTGCAGGTTATCATATTAATGACAAGGATATGTCCCATCCTGTAGAACTATGGCCACGAATGCTGAGACGTGAATTGTATCTTTCAGCTTTGCATGATTTTAATACACATAATGATTACTATGCTCACCAGACTTCACTTAACATTATTTCATTGCTGGAAAGCTGGGAGACACAGAATAAGAAGCCATTATCAAGATTATACGCACATCACCTGCTGAATATTTCCAAGCATAAAACACTGGAGCAATGGCTTGATGAACTGGCTATTCACGCAAGTTCTCCTGAAAAGTATACAAATATGCGTGAGGCTCTTGAAAAAATTATCGAACCGTTACACGATTTTGTCCTTCCTGAACCACTGACTTATGTTGAAACAGCCACCCGGCGATTTGAAGAAAACTGGTGGAATGACATTAAATTTCTTGCACATGGTAAATTCCTTTACAAGGATAATGCAGATATTATGCTTGATGTAACCACTTTATCACTGGTACAGAAACAGTTCAGAGATATTGAATACCTGGGGGATTATTTTATCGGGCGCTATCAAAAGGCTATTGCCGATGCCTCCATGGCAGGAAAAGCCATGGTCGGAGAACTTCCATTTAAATGGAGTACACTTTTTGATTTTTCACAATACGGAGGCTGGGTCGGTAACCAGAAGGGCAGCAATTATGAGCGCAATATCCTGACAATAATACCGGGTAAGAATCGCAAACAGGCGGTAGTGCTTGGAGATCATTATGATACTGCATATATGGAAGATATCTATGAAAAAGACCGTGGGGGGTCCGGGGCACGTCTGTCGGCTAACGGAGCGGATGATAACTATTCCGCGAGTGCTACATTGCTTCAGGCTGCACCGATCCTTTTAAAACTATCAAAGGAGGGGAAACTTGAACGTGATATCTGGTTATTACATCTGACTGGCGAAGAGTTCCCTTCAGATTGTATGGGTGCCCGCAATTTCTGTCAGGCCCTGATCGAGAAGAACCTGAATCTGAAAATTGACAACCTGACCAGTATTAATTTATCAGATACTGAAATTGTCGGCGTATATATTATGGACATGATAGGCCATAACAGGGATAATGACCAGGATATTTTCCAGATTTCTCCTGGCAAAAGCGCTGCCTCATTGTATCTTGCCTGGCAGGCACATCTTTCAAACATGATATGGAATGCCGGGACACACAACTGGAACAAGTTACCGGAGAGAATAAATAAAACTCGTGGAAAACGGATATCAGGTTTACAGGAAATGCCTGAAACAGCAAAACATCTGATTGTTAAAGGTGAAGTGCGTTCTCAGTACAATCCTCATAGCTCGATTTTCAATACCGATGGTCAGATATTTTCAGATGCCGGTGTTCCTGTTGTGCTTTTTATGGAGAATTACGATATTAACAGGAGTGGATATCATGATACAAAAGATACTCTTGAGAATATCGATCTTGACTATGGGGCTGCTTTTGCTGCCATCGCAATAGAAACTGCAGCCCGTATTGCGACATTGCCCGAAATGCGTTTCTGACCCTTATTCTCTTTAATTAAAAATAGATATAAATTTTTAAAGACATTAAATTATGAACCTGACATTCAGAACAATCCCGGAAAAACGTGATGTAAAACGAATCAGGGAAATAGTTGTTTCAACCAGATTCTTCTATGACCATGAAGTCGAAGTAGCCGTCGAACTAATTGAAGAACGGTTAAACTATGGTGAATCAACAGGATACTATTTCGTTTTCGCAGAAGTGGAAGATGTTACTGCTGCCTATTCCTGCTTTGGCCCAATCACTATGTCTAAAACATGTTTTGACCTATACTGGATCGCTACGCACAATGATTTCCGCGGAAAAGGTATTGGTAAAAAGTTAATTGAGGAAACTTGTAATCAGGCCAGGAGTATGGGTTGCAACATCATAATCGCAGAAACTTCAGGACTTGAACACTATTCTCCTACAAGGGCTTTTTACGTCAGTAATAAATTTGAACTTGAAGCAAGGTTGAAGGATTTTTATGATACGGGTGACGATAAGCTCTTTTATACCAGAAGAATCGGATAGGTCTTTACCCAACATCATTGCTGGTTATAAATTATTCATTTTTAATTACCTATATCTATTTTTACAGATGCCCCCTTTAATCCTTTTGATTCAGCTTTTACTGTAAATGAACCTGCTGAACCTTTTTCTGCCTTTACTATTACAAGACATAAACCATTGTAAGCTTTTCTGTATGATGCCTGGAACGGATCGTGGCTTGTTGCGTCGCCATTATCGACTGCAACTATTTTACCGGGTCCTTCAATACTGAAATTAACCAGATTACTGCTCCCCGGTACGGGGAGTTTGTTCTTATCTTCAATCCTGATTGTGACATAAACAAGGTCAGTACCATCAGGACGAACAGAAGGTCTGTCGGCTGACATCGAGAGCATAGACGCCTTTTCAGCAGTATGCATCACATCTTCTGCCCACTTGGCTCCGTTTTTGTATGCAATCACCTTCAGCTCACCGGGCTGATAAACAACATCTTCCCATTTCAGACGGTATTCATATTCCCCTTTTTTCTTCTTGCCAAGTGATTTCCCGTTAAGGAACAGTTCAGCTTCATCACCTGAGGTATAGATATGAACAGGTGTAACCTGACCTTTTCTTTCCGTCCAGTTCCAGTGAGGAAGGATATGTGCCATCGGCAGTTCTGGCCTCCATCTTGACTGATAAAGATAGAATCGATCCTTCTTAAATCCTGCCAGATCGAGTATTCCGAAATAGCTACTGCGGGAAGGAACCTCAGTGACTCCCTGCTTCTCAAGCATCTTTTTAGTTTGTTCATAGCGTCTGGAAGTCGGACTGATACCGGTGAGATCACCTGAGTAAGGTGTTGGTTCCCCGATGTAGTCGAAACCGGTCCAGACAAATTCACCCATAACAGCCGGGAATTTATCGAGTAATGTAAACTGCTGATCGGCCGTACTGGCCCAACCCGGGTATGCAACATCATACGATGTTATCTGGAAGATTCCCTTGCCCGGGAGGTTATTGTCCAGATCACCCTCCACAATGGGGAAAAAGTATTCACCTCTTGAACTGACAGTTGAAGCTGACTCGCTTGAATGCATCCCGAGGTTAGCATTATCCTTCAGATCATAAAACCGCTGGTAGTCACCCAGATGATAATTGATACCAAAAACATCAAGCGTCTTCTGGAAGCCATTTGTACCTGAATTGGCATCGTTGCAACCTGATGTTACCGGACGTGTATTATCTTCTGATTTAACTATTGCATTAAGCGCTGATGACAGGTAAGGATTTCTCTGATCAGGTACCTCGTTGCCAATACTCCACATAAATACAGAAGGGTGGTTACGGTCACGGCGTACCATTGCTTTTATGTCTTCCATATGCCAGGCATTGAATATGAGATTATAATCTTTTCTTTTCTTGCCAATTCTCCAGGTATCAAATGCTTCAACCTGGATGAGGAATCCTATTTTATCGCACAGATCAACCAGTTCCGGGGCTGGAGGATTATGACTTGTCCTGATGGCATTGCAGCCCATTTCCCTTAGAATTTCAAGCTGCCTTTCTGCAGCGCGTGTATTGAAGGCAGCACCCAGTGCTCCAAGATCGTGGTGGTTGCAAACACCACGGATTTCAACTCTCCTGCCATTGAGCAGAAAACCATCGCGTGGAGTGAAGTTCAATGTTCTGAAACCGAAATTGGTTTCATATCTGTCAGTTACAGTAGTTCCCTGCGAAACGATCACAGCTACACGGTAAAGTTCAGGCTTATAAACATCCCACAGAACTGGTTCTTTAACAGGAATATCAAGCCTGAAGTCATGATCCTTCATACCGGGGACAGTAGCTGTAACAACAACTGACTCGGCAACCGGTGCACCAGTTGGTTCAAATTTGTCATTAAGTTTATAAACCGATGCTTTTACTGTAACCTGGACCGGTTCATTAATATGGCTTTCCACTTCAGCCTTTACACTCAGGATGCCTCTCTCTTTCTTAATTTCGGGAGTGGTGCAGAAGACACCATTATAAGCAAGATGCAACTGTGAAGTTTTTACAAGCCATACATTACGATATAACCCTGCTCCCGGATACCATCTTGAATCCCAGTTCTTTGTATCCAACCGAACGGCAATAAGATTCTCTTTGCCTATATTGATGTATGGTGTGAGGTCAAGCCTGAAAGAAGTATATCCATAAGGCCATTCACCGACATATTTGCCATTAAGCCAAATCTGGGCGTTAGCCATCGCTCCGTCGAAATCGACATAGATCCGTTTGTCTTTGTCGCTTTCATTAATTACAAAATGTTTCCTGTACCATCCGATCCCTTTCCAGGGAAGCAGACCGGTATTGTTTTCCAGTGTATCGCTGAAAGGTCCTTCAATGGCCCAGTCGTGAGGCAGATCCAGAGTGCGCCAATTATTGTCGTTGATAGAGGGAAGCTGAAGAGCAGCCGGTTCCTTATCGGTTGCTGCCGATTCATCAGAGGCATAAAAATACTTAACAAATTTCCATCCCTCGTTAAATGATTCACGTGATCGGGGTGAATTCTGAGCCTGTAATGTTTCAATATTACAGAGAGTTAACCCTATGATCAGGAATATAAAAATTAATATTCGTTTCATATGAATTCAGGTATTAGATTTTTTTCTAAGGTAGATAATTCCGGAAAATAAAATCAAACCGATAATCTTAATATTTCTTCACTACCGTTGTAGTGACAATCTCTCCGCTGCTAAAGAGAATTTTAGCCAGATATATTCCGGGATGCAGATGGGCTACATTTGTTGTTACTGAAAAATCGCAGATATCAATCCGTTCTTCAGCCAGAACGCCGGCAATGTTAAACAATGCAAAATTCTTTATTTCCTTATCCGATTCAATATACAGGATATCGCTAACCGGATTGGGGAAAATCCTGCATTTAATCTGAATTACCGGATCATTTTCAGATGAAGTTGCTGTTCCGACCATATTGGCATCGAGCCAGGTGAGTCGGGTACTTATCCAGTTTTTAAACTTCTGTATTTCACCGCTAAAGGTTTCCGGTTGGGCATCTGATTCCGGTGTACCGACATTTATTCCAAGGATCTTCCATTTCTGGAAATGCCGTACCTGTGCTTCATCAATTAATCCAGCAACAGAATCGATAGTATGATTTAATTGAGTCTGACTCAGAATTGTTTTGCGCAATTCAAAGTACCTGGAATAGATCAGATTAGCAAATGCCCGGTCCTGCAGGATGCGTACTTCCCATGAAGGAGGAACGGGCCATGCAAAGCATTCATTTATTTTATATGCCCAACCGGAACCATCGGTTTTATTAAAGTGAACACAGTTTTCAAGCAGGTTTCGCCATGCCCAATCGAAATCCCAGGCTGGACCAGAATGCAATAAACCATCCTTGCTGTCTTTATTTTTATAAAAATACCGGCTCTTTTTATAGGTATCCACATTTCTGGTGACTTCCCCTAAAATAAAATAATCTGCAAAGGAATTAATATCGATGTAAGATTTATATCCGAAAACGGGAGCTCTGAAAGAAGGATTATAAAGAATTGTTTCAAGGGTGTTAATAAAGCCCTGAATATAAGTTTTTTGCTGTTCAGTCAGAACTTCTGGTTTCGGATCATAATAAACAAAGTAAACCTCAGCTCCGGGTTTATTCAAAGGCGAGAAATTGCTCTTCCATCTGTCTGTCGCAGTGTAATAGTCGTTTTTGATTATATAGCCGCCTGTGAGATTATCGCCGGTATTATCTGCAGTTTTGAGTTTAGCAATATCCACCCTTCCACTTTCTTGCTTAATTTTTTCACCCAACAGATAAATGCCCTGGTATTCATTATTTAACACTACTTCGCAAAATCTTGTGCGGGTTGAATAATTTCCCATCTTATTGAAAATATCAAATGCAAGGACATTTCTTAAAAATGTTTTATCGTTGTAATTTGCCAGAAGTACCCAATCATTTTCCGGGGGCATTCCTAAAAGTGAAACATTCAGCTTATTACCTGAAATATCGCGTGTCTCAAATCCGTATGGCTTTTGTGGCAATGAAGCCGAATAGACACCCCTTATCTCAATCCCGACTTTCCCGGTATATACATTCCCTGAATCTGAAATATTATTTCTTATCCCTTCGCCATTGAAGATAATCTTAATATCGGCAGTTATTTTAGGTTCATCATTTATTGTTTCTCCTTGTTTTGTAGTAACTACAACAATGGGGAGGTTGGATGAAGTAAAAGTAGCTTCCTGGCCAGTACTAAGCAAAGCCCTAGCTATTAAAGCGGTATCAGGTATATTAAATTTGTGCTGTAGAAAAACGGAGGGGCATGTCGGAATAATAGTATTGTCATCGCTATCGCCATACCCAAATCCTCCCTGACCCTGTGCCCATGTCGCGTCGTTAAAGGATAAAAGCCGCCAATTGGCGTCAGGCTCAGAAAATCCGATAAAGTATCTCCAGATATCATTGTTGTAAACAGCAGTTTCCCAGTGGTTTACCGATTGGCTGTTCACGAAAATCCAGAAACTGGAAGAGAAAAGTAGAGTTAACAGGAAGCTCTTTTTCATAATCAGAGATAAAAATACTATTAATACTTTAAAGTTGTAAAGGGTTGAAAAAGTTTAGAAGTTGAAGAAGTTGAAGTAGCCGAAAGGGAGATTGGGTGAGTGGGAGAAGGGATGATAACCAAATAACATAATAACCTAATTACCAAATCGATACCCTATTCCTGATTCGGTAATGAGTAGTTTGGGTTTGGAGTGGTCGTCTTCAATCTTTTTGCGTAATTGGGCTATAAAAACCCTTAAATACTGAGTTTGTTCAATATAACCCATTCCCCATACTTCTTTTAAAATATACTGGTGGGTGAGTACCCTGCCTTCATTTTTTGCTAAAAGGGCTAAAAGTGAAAATTCGGTTAACGTGAGTCTTATTATTTCATGATCCTTACGCGCAATGTGGTTGGCTAAATCAATAGTTAATGAGCCAAATTCCAGGATTGGTTTGTCTGAAATGTCCTGACTTTGGCGGATGGCAACCCGGATACGGGCCAGCAATTCGCCTGTACGAAAGGGTTTAGTAAGGTAATCGTTTGCCCCGTTGTCGAGGGCTTTTATTATGTCTTCTTCTGAATTACGAACGGAAAGGACAATAATTGGTTTGAGATACCATTCACGTAGCTTTTTAAGAATATCAAGACCATCAGTGTCGGGCAAACCTAAATCGAGGATTATCAGAACAGGGTGCCCTGTAGCTGCTAATGCCATACCTTCTTTGCCAGTTGATGCTTCGGCAATTTTATACCCATTTGCCGAAAGTGTAATTTCAAGCAATCGGCGTATTTGTACTTCATCATCAATTATCAATATGGTACCTGTATTTGCCATTTAATCCTCCTGTTTGGTAAATTGGTCGATTTCAGAAGTTTTAACTGGGATTTTAATAGTAAATATAGCTCCGGTATTCTTACGGTTTTCTGCAATTACCGTGCCCCCATGCGATTCTACAAATCCTTTGACTATGGATAAGCCTAATCCTGTGCCTCCCGTTTTTGCATCTTTCCCCCGATAAAACTTATTAAAAACCGAAGGTAATTCAGATGCCGGAAACCCTTGTCCCCTGTCCATCACCTGAATTGTAAGAGCACCATGGTCGTAAAAAAACTTGAGCCTTATGTTAGTCCCTGCCGGGGAGTTTTGTGTGGCATTTAATATAAGATTATGAAGAACCTGCTCGATAAGTCCAAAATCTAAGTGAACCAAAGGCATGTCCTCGGGAATTACCACTGATAGGGTAAATGAATGCAGCTCCTGTTTAAGGGTATTGGCTACTTTATTTGCTAAATCGTGAACATCGCACCAGTCTAAACGTGGAGTTATACGTCCCGATTCAAGGCGGGACATATTCAATAAATTTTCGATAAGGCGATTTAATCTTACTGAGGCGATACTGATTTCGGAGTAGAGCTTTCGCTGGGTTTCTTCGGGGTAGGTGTGCATGAGCAGGGTATCTGATGCTCCCATAATTGTTGCAACAGGAATTCGCAGCTCATGCGATATGGAGTTAAAAAGCGTTTTGTACAGCTTGTCGGATTCGTTTAGTAAATAGGCCTGTTTAGCCATATTGCGTAGATATTCACGTTCGAATTTTCCTGATATTTGGGAAATAAATGCCTCCCAGAATTGCTCTTCACCCTGGGTGAATACATTTACCTGTTGAATGGCAATAACCCCTAAGTTCATTTGATTTCCTTTTAAGGGATAAAACGTATAATTGCAGGATGGTAAAGTATCGGTGTGTTTCCCTGCTTTGGTAGCGTGCTGGAATGTCCATGCTGCAACACTCATGTCGTTTCTTGAAAGGATGATGTTTGCATCATTCTGAATGTTGTAGTTAAGCTGGTTTGTATCGTTTTTCAGTAAGATTCGACTCTCAAGGTTAAAATACTTTTTAATATCATTTTTGGTAAAATTAATAACCTCATCGATACCCGTAGCCGTGGAAAGTTCTCTGGTAAGCTGGTATAGTGCATTTGTACGTTCCTCACGTATCCTGATTTTCATCTCCTGTCTCTTTATCCTTGACGTAAGCACCCCGCTTAGCAGCGCAATTATGAAAAACATTATCAGCATTAGCATGTCTTCCGGCTTATCGACATGCAGAGTGTAGGGTGGTGGTATGAAAAAGAAATCCCAAATAAGGGCGCTCAATGTTGCAGACAGCAAAATGGGCCCTGTACCAAAGAAAAATGCAAGTGTTGAAACAACAAACAACAAAGCAAATGAAACAACCTGATAGCCGATAAATTCTTTAATAAAAAAGCAGGTAATCGCTATAAGTATAACTATTAGCGAAGCTATGAAGTATTGCCTGACATTTGAAGTGAAGGATGGTAAAGAGACTTTTCCCTTAAACTTATCTTTCGACTGAATATCAGAACCGAGTATGTACACATCGATATTACCGCTATAACGAATAAGCCGATTCACAAAGTTTCCAAGCCGCAATAGGGTCAATAGATTGCGCACACGGGGCTTGCCGATGATTATATGCGTAATATTTTCTTTTTGAGCAAAATCCACAATTGCCTTAACTAAATTACTATTGGTAACAATACGGAATTTAATACCAAGCTGTCTGGCAAGGTTGATATTTTTATCCAGTTGTACCCGTTCGTTAAGGCTAAGCTCATGTGAGGTTTCCACATATAGAGCTTGTAAATCGGCTCCCATTGAGTAAGAAAGGTTTTTAGCCCACCGGAGTAATTTAGCCGATTGCTGGGTATGGCCAACTGCAACCAACAAATGTAATCCCGATTTCCACGGGCCTTTAATACGCTTAAGCTGCATATAATCGTGTAGCTGCTTGTCCACACGGTCGGCAACTATACGCAATGCCATTTCACGCAAAGCTGTAATGTTTCCTTTGCGGAAGAAATTCTCAATGGCTTCTTTGGACCGTTCGTGGGTATATACTTTGCCTTCGGAAAGCCTTTGCAGCAGTTCATCAGGGGTAAGGTCAATAATCTCGATTTCATCGGCGTTTTCAAAAATTTCATCGGGGAGGGTTTCCCGGACAATGATGCCTGTAATCTGCGCGACAGTATCTGAACGGCTTTCGAGGTGCTGTACGTTTAATGTGGTATAGACACTGATTCCGTTTTCTAGAATTTCCTGGACGTCCTGAAACCTTTTAGTATGGCGACTACCTGGGGCATTAGTGTGTGCGAGTTCATCAACCAGTACAATCCGGGGCTTTCGGGCTATTATTGCATCCAGATCCATTTCCTGAACAGTAGTAGATTTGTACTGGTAGGTTTTGCGGGGAATCAATTCAAAACCCTCCACCAACTCAGCCGTTTCCTTTCGGTTGTGCGTTTCAACATAGCCAATGATAATATCGTTTCCTTTCAACTTCTCAGCTTGTGCTGTTTGAAGCATGGTGTACGTTTTACCTACACCGGCACACATACCAAAGAATATTTTCAGCTTGCCCCGTTTGCTTTTTTCTTCCTCAAGCTTTAATGAAGCCAAAAGTTCATCGGGATCTGGGCGGTTGTCAATTATGTCCATAAAATACTACTTCTTTTCAAATCTGGAAATTAACTCTATGGCTTGTTCTTCTATACTTTTAATCCGGAGCAGAAAGTTTTTCAACTCCTGAATATCGTTGAGATTATAATCTTTTCCCGGATCTTCATGTAAAGTTACAGACATTTTCTGCTTGTTTTTATTTAATTTCTCTGCCATTTCATTAAAAGCCAATGAAATTTCGCAGAGTTCATCATTCCCATCTAGATAAAGCCTTTGGCTGTAATTACTGGAAACTATTTCTTTTATCCCATTATACAATTTATAAAATCGTTCATTGAAATATGATGAAAAGACAAAGGTAAAAGCATAAGCAATCAAAAAACACATGGTCCCAATAAATGTCATTTGTAGCGTAGCCTTTCTTGCCGAAACTTTAGCGTCATCAGTTTTTTCTTCAATGGCTTTCTCGTTCATTTGAGACAAAAGCATCAATTGCTGGTAAAGAGTGTCAAATTTCTTTTGCAGGTAAAGAACCTTAATAACCTGATTTGGTGATTTTATGGACTTTAAAACAGAATCGCGATATTCAATATAATCAGTCGCAATACCAGATACAAGTTTATCTTCTCCGGGCTCTGTTATATTATTTTTTTCTAATTCAAGCGATTTGTCAAATAACATAAACTCCTTATTAATAGCCAAAGTATCAGGATTTTTGTGTATTAAGAAGCAATTAATAATTCCCTGATTAATATTTGTCAGGTCTTCTGACATGTCTCGTGCATAAACAACGGAATAATGGTTTTCTTTGAGGATTGCATTTGTTTTCCCCGACAGCCTGTTAAGGTAAAAAGCAGAGGAGATTGATAACAACAAAATGATTACCACGAAAAGCACCATACCAATTGTAAATCTTTTGCTGCGGATTGAAGTTTTCATAAATTATCGATTTTATTTGTTATTTGTAATGTTCTGGTCCAGTTTATTAAGTTCAAGGTTTAAAATCAATACGTTGACACGGGTTTTCCCAAGAATAGAAAACTGTGGAATTTCCATCTGATCTTTAATTAATTGCAGAAGTTTTTGCTTCTTTATTTTATCTAAATGTCGTGCATTTGAGATACGATCTACCTGCAAAAGCGCTGCTTCAGGCGAAATATGAGGATCGAGACCGCTTCCGGAAGCAAAAAGCATCTCTGAAGGAATGGGTGTCAGGCTGTCCAGCTTATTAAATGCAATAAATTTCTCTTTACGGTCTTTTACGAGATTTTTTAATTTGACATTGGTTAATCCATAATTTGAGCCGCCTGAAGGCAGAGGATTATATGAAATTGAAGAAGGACGTGATGTAAAGTAAATGACACTATCGAATTGCTGTCCGATTAGCTTACTGCCTGCCACCTTATTGTCTGTAAGAATTAAACTGCCGTTTGCTTTACCGGCAAAGAGAGTCTGTGCAATCCCGGTAACCAGAAGAGGATAAATAATCCCTGTTAAAATAGTGAAAAACAGGAATATTTTCAGAGATATTATGATTGTTTTCATCTTCTTTATTGATTTACAAGTTAATTAAAATATCAATAAGCTTAATTCCGATAAATGGGGCAATAATACCACCTAAACCAAAAATAAGCAGGTTACGGATTAAAGCTGCCTTAGCTGAAACAGGTCTGTAGCGGACTCCTTTTAAAGCCAGCGGGACTAATAAAATAATAATAATTGCATTAAAAATTACCGCACTCAGGATAGCACTTTGGGGTGAACCCAGATCCATAATATTAAGAACGGAAAGAGGGCCTACTCCGTTTGTACCTGAATAAAGTGAAATAGCAATAGCCGGAATAATGGCAAAATATTTAGCCACATCGTTGGCAATACTAAAAGTTGTGAGTGAGCCCCGGGTCATAAGTAATTGCTTGCCTACTCCCACAACCTCAATTAATTTTGTGGGATTACTGTCGAGGTCGACCATGTTTCCGGCTTCACGGGCAGCCTGGGTACCTGAGTTCATGGCAATGCCGATATCGGCTTGTGCAAGAGCAGGGGCATCGTTCGTTCCGTCTCCGATCATTCCTACAAGGTGCCCATTAGCCTGTTCTTCACGTATCCGGATTAATTTGTCTTCAGGTGTTGCTTCGGCCATGAAGTCATCAACCCCGGCCTCAGCTGCAATGGCGGCACCAGTCAATGGATTATCACCGGTAATCATTACTGTCTTAATTCCCATTTTACGAAGTTCGGCAAAACGTTGCTTAATGCCACCTTTGACAATGTCTTTCAGATGAACTACGCCTAAAACCTTTTTATCTTCAGCAACTACCAGAGGGGTTGAGCCCTGCCGGGCCAATCCGGAAACGATATCCTGAATTTCCTGGGGGTAAAATCCATTATTATTTTGTACAAAAGTGCGGATAGCCTCTGATGCTCCTTTACGTATCTTTCGAACAGTTCCGTCATCGGTTCTTAAATCAACACCGCTCATTCTCGATTGGGCAGTGAAAGGGACAAACGATGCATTAAGCTGGTGAACTTCACGTCCGCGAATGTTATATTTTTCCTTGGCAAGCACAACAATTGAACGTCCTTCGGGAGTTTCATCGGCAAGTGAGGCTAACTGAGCGGCATCGGCCAGCTGCTCTATTGTTATACCCTCTGCAGGTATAAACTCGGTAGCCATCCTGTTGCCTAAAGTAATTGTTCCTGTTTTATCGAGCAAAAGGACATCAACATCCCCGGCAGCTTCAATGGCACGCCCGCTGGTAGCGATAACATTCCGCTGAATAAGCCTGTCCATGCCACTAATTCCAATTGCACTCAGCAAGGCACCAATAGTTGTAGGAATCAGACAAACCAACAAAGCAATTAATATGGGAAGTGTTAAGTTTTGTGACATGGGCAAACCTGAGGCCTTAAGGCTGTAACCAAAAAATGCCGGAAGCGTAATCACCACCAGAAGAAAAATTATAGTCAGACCCGATAACAGTATAGAAAGAGCAATCTCGTTGGGTGTTTTATGACGTTTCGCCCCTTCAACCAGTGCAATCATACGGTCGATAAAGGTGTTCCCAGGTTCAGTGGTAATGCGGATCAAAATCCAGTCACTGATTAACTTTGTCCCTCCGGTTACAGCCGACCGGTCGCCTCCGCTTTCACGGATGACAGGGGCTGATTCGCCTGTTATGGCCGATTCGTCGACACTTGCAATACCTTCAATGACTTCACCGTCTGAGGGGATCACCTCTCCGGCTTTGCAAAGGACTATGTCGCCTTTTCTAAGCTCTGTAGCAAT
>JBGOZX010000051.1:0-26374 GCA_041480425.1 Bacteroidia bacterium | reverse complement strand
ACCATGATGGCACCGGCATAAATTATTACCTCGAGAGCTGCAATAAATGGTGCATCCAGCAAATAAAAAACGACAGAAACAGCTAAAAGTGATAAAATCAGATAAAGTAATGCATGTATGGCATTTCTCCCGGAAATGGCCATTATTGTTGAAATTATTGCTACTGAAGCTGCTATATAAAAGAATACATTCATCTTTTCCGAATAATAATTAAGGCATAAGTTCTTTAATATCAACGGGCATTTCCTCAGTTTCTCCTTCCCCTTTTCCTTTTACACCCATATCAACACCGGCATTTTTATAAAAGTTGTAACCTGTATATTTTCCTTCACCGTTTATCAGTAAATGTTTCTTTTCGTAAACCAGATTTTGCCTGTCATATTCTGCCATCTCAAAATCGGGTATCAGTTGAATGGCATAAGTAGGACAGGCTTCTTCACAGAACCCGCAGAAAATACACCTTGAAAAATTGATTCTGAAGAACTCAGGGTATCTTCTGCCTGATTCATCTTCTGTGGCCTGAAGTGAGATACAATCGACAGGACAGGCAGCAGCGCAGAGATAACAGGCTACACATCTTTCTTTCTTTTCTTCATCACGTGTGAGAACAATTCTTCCCCTGTAACGTGGTGCCAGATATGGCTTTACCTCCGGGTATTCCACTGTCTCAGTTTTGTGAAAAACGTGAAGAAAAGTCAACCACATACTGCGAAGAATACTGAACATAACAGGGTTTATATTTGATTATTTAAGGTCATTTTAAAAATATCAGGACTGCTCCTGTAATAAGAAGATTAAGCAACGACAGAGGTAATAAAACTTTCCATCCAAGTTCCATCAACTGGTCATATCTGGGTCGGGGTAATGATGCACGCAGCAGAATAAACACACAGATGAAAAAGAGTGTTTTGAATAAAAACCAGAAAACCGGAGGAAGAAATGAAGGTCCCAGCCAGCCGCCAAAAAACAGTGTGGCAACTATAGCAGAAATCAGTGTTATCCCAAGGTATTCACCCACAAAAAACATCCCGAATTTCATACCGGAATATTCTGAATGATAACCGGCAATAAGTTCTCCCTCAGCTTCAGGGATATCGAAAGGAAGCCTGTGTGTTTCTGCTATCCCTGCAATAAAGAACACTATGAATCCAAAGAATTGAGGTATGATGAACCAGCCACTTTTTTGAGCTTCTACAATCGAGCAAAAGCTGAAACTGTCGGCCATCATTACTACTCCCATAAGAGAAAGCCCCATGAATACTTCATATGTAAGCATCTGAGCAGAAGCTCTCATTGCACCGATTAATGAATACTTATTGTTCGATGCCCATCCACCCAGAACAATGCTGTAAACACCAAGCGATGAGTTACCAAGGAAAAATAATATCCCGATATTAGAGTCAAAAACGTAAAAATCGGGACCAAAGGGTATTACTGCAAAAGTCAGCAGGATCGTTATCATCAGTATGCCCGGAGCCATGACAAACACTGGTCTGTCAGAAAATGGAGGGACCCAATCCTCTTTAAAAAATAATTTAATCGTATCGGCAATCACCTGGGCAAGACCAAACGGACCCACCCGATTCGGCCCAAGCCTGTCCTGCCATATTGAAAGAAGCTTGCGCTCAATCCATATCAAACCGGCAGCTATAGTTAAAACTATTAAAAGTACTCCTGCTATGATAAATAAATACTTCATGAACAGATAGTTATTTTTTATAAAATTTTCCGAGACCAGGTAGGTCAATGAACTGCATGCCAGGTAAATTTACAGACAATCCGGCTATTCCTTGCCGCTGACTGTTATTAAATATTACTTTTATTCTTAGTCTAATTTCTGCAATTTCAAGTTGAATCAGATCATTTTCCTCAATGCCAAATAATTCCGCATCTTTCTGATTCAGATATACAAATGGTTCCTGAATTCTCTGAGCTATCGAGGAACTTGCCGAACTTAACTCCTCACTACCAAAAATCTGATAAACAGGAAATATCGGCAATTCGTCTTTTTGAAGTTCAATGGTTTCAGGATTTATTTCGAAAAAAGAATTTCTGCCTCCTTCAGCCTGTTCAATCAGCCTGATACCAGGATCACCGCCCTTCATTGAACCATTGGGCTCATCAAGATAATTGTTCATAGCGTGTACCGAGTTCCATCCGGGTGCCCAGTAGAAAGGAACAAGAGAAGAAGGAGGGAGTTCCGGCCGGCCTTCCATACTAAATGTTAATGGGGAATCGGGGTCCTGGGAAATTCCTGGCTCACTGACCGCTATATGTGCATTTATTGCTGTCCTGCCACTGTAAGGTATGGTCTGCCTGGGGATCTTGGTGTTGAGCATACGGAAATCAGCATCAGGTATATCTTCCTGAATCTTTGAAAAAACCGGCAATTCATTGACTAAAGATGAAACAATATCATCAAATCTGTTCCATGAAACTGCCTGATTTTTATTTTTGATCTTTATGAACTCACTTATCCATCGCCAGCTTTCCTTTACCTGATCTTTATTAACAAGTGCTTTATAATACCGTTGAGCGCGACCTTCATTATTCACCATTGTACCTTCCGATTCAGCAAATGTTGCTGATGGTAATAATATATCTGCATGCAGGGAGGTTTTATTCATAAGGTGGTCGAGAACGATTATATGCCTGCTTCTTTCAAAAAGATGATCGATGGATTCGCTGGTTGCTCTTCTGTATAAATCATTCTCCAGTATAACCAGGGTGTCGATTTCTTCTTTAGCCGCCAATGATACAGCATCATCAATCGGTTTGCCAGGGATAAATGCCAATCCCATGCTGTTGCACTCAGTCAAAACCACACAAAGCATAACATTTATATCGGATGACAAAAGTGCATTGGCAATATTTAAAGCTGCATGTACTGTCTCCTTATCACCACAGTTAATGCCTGAAATAATCAGAGGATTCTTTGCTTTCTTTAATGATTCTGCTATTTTTTGTGCAAGCTTTTGATGATCCTTTTTAATCTTTTTTGGAACTGGGGCTTTCTCATTTATTGATAATGCAATAGCAGATCCCAGGTTTGCAATATCAGCATAAGAGGCCCGGAATGCAGTTTCCGCTATTTCGTCAAGACCATCTTTAATTGGTGTGACGATAAATACCGGGCTTTTTGCATCCTGTGCCAGTTCTCTGACAGGTGCATCATTCCATAACGGAATGCCTTTCTTATCGGCTGCTTCATATTGCACATTTCTTGCAGTCTGGCGCAAAGCCAGTGCTATCATGGGTGCCGTATTTGTCAGATCTTCACCGAGAACAATAACGGCATCAGCCTTTTCTATTTGTCTTAATGAAGGAGTATGAACACCGCTGTTTTTTAAAAAGTCCAGAACTGTATTGGTAAGGAGTTGCTCCTTTTTTGAAATGCCGTGATAAAAGTTCTCTCTCCCAACAAGCGCTGATAAGGCAAAATTCGATTCTATGGATGCTCTTGGGGAACCTATTCCGATGATCTTTTTATTCTTTGAAAAAGCTGCAGCCAATGTTGAAAGAAGTATCTCATTTTCAACTTCTTCCTGGTTACCATTCTTTTTAAAACGAATTTTAGTTTTTCTGATTCGCTTTTGATCATTAACAAATTCGTAACCAAACCGGCCGCGATCACATATGAAATATCCATTCACGGCTCCATTATAACGGCTTACTATCCGCCTGAGTGCATCATACCGTTCACTTGCAATAATATTGCATCCAACACTGCAATGTACACAGATTGAAGGGGCATTTGACAGATCCCATTTCCGGGTGAAATGTTTTCTTAAAGTTTTATCAGTAAAAACGCCGGTTGGGCATACCTCAATAAGGTTACCACTGAATTCATTTTCCAGTGTTCCATCTTCATGCCGTCCAAAATAAACATGATTATGAGATGCGAAAACATTTAAATCTTTACCACCGGCATAATCCCTGTAAAACCTGAGACATCGATAACATTGAATACAACGGTTCATCTCATGGTTAACGAATGGTCCCAGGTTCTGATTTTTATAGGTTCTTTTATTGAAATCAAACCGCCTGTAATTATGACCTGTCATCACGGTCATGTCCTGTAAATGACATTCACCACCTTCATCACAAACAGGACAATCGTGAGGATGATTGGTCATCAGACTTTCAATAACAGCTGCACGGAATGCTTTAGCTTCAGCATCTTCAATTGAAACAATCAACCCCTCTGTAACAGGTTCCATGCACGACATAACAATACGGCCTTTCCTGTCATCAGGATCCTTGAATTTTTTTACTGCACAAAGTCTGCATGCACCCACAGAGCCAAGAGCGGGATGAAAACAAAAATGAGGGATGTCTAACCCAAGTGCCAGACAGGTCTCAAGAAGATTCTTAACGGGTTTTACTTCATAATATTTTCCGTCTATCTGGATTTTAGTCATCGTTACCTCCAGGGGCATTTTTTTTCATTAATGTGCTTTACGAAGTCATCATAAAAATAATTAAGTCCGCTTTGTAAAGGCTCTGCTGCACCGGGTGCGTGAGCACAAAATGTATTGCCGGGGCCCATATATTTTGCATGAAATTTCAGTATATCAAGGTATTCCATTTTGCCGGTACCTCCCTCAATTAATGCGAGCATCTTTTCAACCCAGGGAAGACCTTCACGGCATGGAGTGCACCATCCGCAGCTTTCAAGTGCAAAGAATTTTTCAATGTTATGTATAAACGCAACAGGACAGGTTTTGTCATCAAGAATAACCATTGTTCCGGTTCCCAGCCTGCTTCCGGCAGCAGCCACAGTTGCGAAATCCATTTTTACATCCAGGTGCTCTTTTGTCAGGAAGTCGGTAGATACTCCTCCCGGTAATGCACCTCTGAACATGTATCCATCTGCCATTCCCCCTGCATGTTCTTCGAGCAATTCCCTTACTGTCGTTCCAAGAGGCAATTCCCACGTCCCCGGATTTTTTACTCTACCGCTTACTCCATAGAGTTTTGTACCACCCGTTCCGGTCAGACTTAAACTTTTAAACCATTCAGCACCATTTTCCACTATGTGTGATATCCAGGAAAGTGTTTCAACATTGTTTACTACAGTTGGTTTGCCAAACAAACCGCTGATTGCAGGAAATGGCGGCTTTGTGCGGGGAGTGGCCCTTTTCCCTTCAAGCGAATTAAGCAATGCTGTTTCTTCTCCGCAGATATACCTGCCTGCACTTGAATGTACATATAAATCAAGATCAAAGCCCGAGCCTAAAATGTTTTTGCCAAGGTAACCTGCCTTATAAGCTTCAGCTAAAGCCTTGCGAAGCCCGGATTCTGCTTTTTTATAAGCCCAGCGAATAAATATATATGCTTTTTCAGCCTGTATGGCATAAGCTGAAATAATCATTCCTGCAATTAGCTGATGTGGATTCCCTTCAAGAAGATATCTGTCTTTAAAAGTACCCGGTTCCATTTCGTCTGCATTACAAACCAGGTATTTTGGTCCTGTTATTTCATCATCCATAGGGACAAGGCTCCATTTTACACCAGTAGGAAAGCCGGCACCACCTCTTCCGAGGAGGTTCGAAGCCTTTACCAGGTTGGTCACCTCAGAAGGTGTCATCTCTTTCAAAGCCTTGTTTGTACCGTTATGACCACCGGACTGAATGTAATCTTTCAGATTAAGTGGAGGAGAACCCGGTATGATATGTTTTGTCAAAGGCCTTTCCATCTCAGGTTATTTGTAATTACCAAGCAGTTCATCAGCCTTTTCAACTGTCAGTTTATTAAAATGATCATTGTTGATCATCATGGCCGGTGCATGATCACAATCACCAAGACATGAAACCGGGAGAAGAGTGAAACGTCCATCAGATGTGGTTTCACCGAAGCTTATACCAAGTTTCTTTGAAATATATTCATATATTGAGCCATATCCCATTATCATACAACTTACACTGTCACAGATAAGTATCACATTTCTACCTACCGGTTTACGATAGATACGACTATAAAATGTAGCAACACCGTCTACCTCTTCATTTGATATCCTCAGGATTTGTGCAATGTCTTTAACTGACTCATCAGATACCCATCCGCGATGATGCTGTATGATCTTTAAAGCATCGATACATGCCACTGCCGGATATGGATATTGTTTGACTTCTTCCAGTATCTCCTTTTTTTCTTCTTCAGTCAGCATTGCAGTTATATACTTATTTCTGTTTCAATTCGTTATCTGTCAAGGTCAGCTAATACAAAATCCATTGCACCCAGAATAGCCAGCAGATCAGGAATTGTGTATCCTTTGCTTATAAATGGCAGCATCTGCATATGCGGGAAGGATGGGACCCGTATCCGTGAGCGATATGATGAGGTACTCCCGTCGCTTATGAGGTAATAACCATTACTTCCTTTGGCTGCCTCAATCGGCACCATTGCTTCCCCGGCAGGAATAACCGGGCCCCATGAGACACCAACAAAATGAGTTATCAGGGTTTCAATATCTGTCATGGTTTTGTCCTTCCGGGGTGGTATGGCAAGAGGGTGATCCGATTTGTAATGTCCTGCAGGCATATTGTTAATACATTGCTGAATGATCCTCAGGCTTTGACGCATCTCTTCCATACGTACCTTTGCCCGGTCATAGCAGTCACCATTCTTGCCCAGGGAGACATCAAATTCGAATCTTTCAATACCCGAATATGGCCGTTTCTTGCGGTAATCCCAGTTATAACCGGTAGCCCTGAGACCAGAGCCTGTAAGGCCCCATTCAATAGCTTCTTCTGTGGTAAATACCCCTATGCCGACAGTCCTTGCTTTGAATATCCGGTTTTTTATTACAATATTTTCAAATTCTTTAAGACGTTTTGGAAAGTAATTAACAAAATCCTGAATGAGTTTTTCCCATCCTTCCGGCAAGTCATGCGCTACTCCACCAATCCTGAACCATGACGGATGCATGCGGGCGCCGGTAATTGCGGATACTATATCGAAGATTCGTTCCCTGTCGTTGAATGCATAGAATACCGGAGACATCTGGCCCATATCCTGTGCAAATGTGCCAAACCAGACTAAATGACTGGCAATGCGGAAAAGCTCACTCATCATAATGCGTATCACATTTGCCCTTTCAGGAACTTCAATACCGGCTAATTTTTCAACGGAGAGCAGGTAAGCCAGATTATTCATCACACCGCTCAGATAATCAATGCGATCAGTATAAGGTATAAAAGTATGCCATGATTGTCTTTCTCCCATCTTTTCCGCCCCGCGGTGATGGAACCCGATATCAGGCACAATGTTTACAATATCTTCACCATTCAGTTGAACTATAAGCCTTAACAGACCATGTGTCCCCGGATGTTGGGGGCCGATATTCAGAAACATGAAATCGCTGTCTTCACTTTTCCTGTCTAATCCATATTCTTCAGGATCAAATCTAAGATTATTATCCTCTTCATCCCTTATCTGTTCAGTCAGCACAAAAGGGTCAAGTTCAGTGGCTCTGGCGGGATGTTCCTTTCTTAAAGGATAACCTTGCCATGTCTTTGGCATAAGTATCCTTGTCAGTCTTGGATGTCCAGTGAAGTTGATCCCAAACATATCATATACTTCACGTTCATACCAGTTGGCTGATTCCCATATAGTTGTTATGCTTGGAATAAAGAGATCTTTATCTTTAAGAGGTACTTTTATGCGGATGTCTTCATTCCTCTCAAACGAGGTAAGGTGGTAAACAACGGTGAAATCACTGAGGGGCTGATCATACCGGCTTGTTCTTGTTCGCTCATCAATACCGGTGAGGTCATATAACATCTTGTATGGCAGTGTGATTTCATTTTTAAGGTATTTTAAAAACGGAATCAGGTTGTTCTTTTCTGTCCAAATAGTAGTAGTGCCATCTTTGGTTAACTGCTGATATAAGATAGTCTGGTCCCCAAATTTAGACCTCAGTTCAGAAATTACGTTATGGTTATCAACACTCATAAAAAAAAATGGAAATTCAAAACCCGGTGTTATACCTCATTCATTGGGCGGATGGTCCCCATTTTACATCTTTCTTCCTTCTTTATGTCTCTTAAGCTTATCTTTTCAGCCTTATGAATACCCTGAGGCCCGATAACCCAACTTAATGGCCGCTGTTCTTTACCTATTGATTCACGAAGCAACAGCAACCCTTCCAGAAAAGCATCTGGGCGGGGAGGGCAACCTGGTACATAAACATCCACAGGTAAAATCTTATCAACACCTTGTACCACGCTGTATATATCATACATTCCACCCGAGTTTGCACATGATCCCATTGAGATAACCCATTTAGGTGCCATCATCTGTTCGTACAACCTTTTTATTATTGGCGCCATCTTCATAAACACTGTACCTGCGACAACCATCATGTCAGCCTCACGGGGTGTGCCGCGGATAACCTCACTCCCAAAACGCGCTATATCATAGCGGCTTGTGAGTGAAGTGGCCATTTCAACGAAACAGCAGGACAAACCAAATCCGAATGGCCAGATGGAGTTTTTTCTTCCCCAGGAGATCATTTCATCAAGTTTGCCGAATAATACCGACTTGTATATGGTATCATCAGTCAATTCCTTTTCAGTACCGGTATTTCTGCCACCAGGTATTATCATGGAAGATTTCGTTTAATCCTGGGTTTATACTTCAGTATTCTCTTCCCTTTTGGTCCGAAGTCAAGAGCACCAATGCTTAATTCGTATATTAAAAGTATTATCAGTAAGCCAATAAATATTAATATTCCAATGTAACCGGCAAGTCCCAGCTCACGGAAAGATACAGCCCATAACATGATGAATGCAGCATCAAGGTCGAAAATAACGAAGAACATGGCTATAAGGTAAAAGCCCGAAGAAAAACGCAGTCGGGCATCACCTGTTGGCGGGATACCGGATTCAAAAGGTTCATCCGTAGTTTTTTCCTTATGGTGCTCTCCAAGTACATAGGAAAGACCAATCATAATTCCGATAAGGGAAATCACGATAAAAGCAAATACAATAAAAGGCCAGAAAGTAATATTTTGCTCCAACAACATGAATTATATAGTGTTGATTTTAGTTTATGACTTCGGTTTTTATTCAATTAATAACTGATACAGAAATCTCAATTTTTAAGTATGCTAAATACAAATATATAAATAAACTGATTTTTTGCGACTAATCAGTATTTATACCAAACATTATGAAAAAAAGTTTAGGAACACATTAAAACAATCGCCTCATGTACAAATAAGAAAAAATACCACGATATAACCAGCATCAAAAACCCCTGAAGATTATAAATACCTTATTACTCATGAACAATAGGGGGTGTGAAATTGTTTTTAATTCAGATTTTGAAAAAAGCAGCTTTAGTGTCAGACCTTTTGACAGAACATCAATTTAATGAATGAGTTGTCCCCGGAGATATGATAGAACCAATGAAATAACGGTAATTTATGCTGGCAGGGAATGCTGGCAGCAATAGAATGAATTTAAATTAATAACAATATAATTATGAAAAATGAAGCAAAATGGTCTCTTGACCCGGCACATAGCGAAATTGCATTTAAAGTAAAGCATTTAATGATTTCAAACGTAAAAGGTGAATTCAGAGAATTTGATGCAAGTATTTACACAACCGGCAATGATTTTTCAACTGCTAAAATCGACTTCTGGATGAATCCATCCTCTATTGACACCGGTGAAAAAAAACGTAATGAACATTTAAAAAGTGCAGATTTTTTTGACGTTGAAAATCACAAGAAAATAACATTTGTCTCAGATTCTCTTGAAAAATCCGGAGAAGATAACCTCTATAATCTTTTGGGTAATCTTACTATAAAAGGTGTTACTAATCGAATAAAACTTGATGTGGAATTTGGTGGTACAATGACAGACCCCTATGGAAATGAAAAGGCAGGTTTTACTATAAACGGAAAGATAAACCGGAAAGATTGGGGGCTTAACTGGAACGCTGTCCTCGAAGCAGGGGGAGTAATGGTAAGCGATGAAGTCAGAATTATTTGTGAAGTAGAATTACTGAAGCAGAAATTAGCCTGATTCAATCGTAAATTATGATGTTTTTTAATAAAAAAAATACAATTTTAACTTTCATTTTGTATTCATTATGTATTCAGCTGAACTACGCCGGTCCACCTTTTTTTACCGACGACCCACAGCCTGTTGACTTTAAACATTGGGAATTCTATATCTCCTCGATAAACACTTTTCAACCTGAAATGTGGTCAGGAACCAGCCCTCATATTGAAGTGAATTACGGATTAATTCCCAATCTTCAGGTTCACCTACTGTTACCGATGAACTATAATTATACCCCGCATGGGAGGGCAGATTTTGGCTATGGAAATACGGAGTTTGGTGTGAAATATTGTTTTATCCATGAAACAGAGAACCTGCCTCAAATAGGCATTTTCCCTATCGTAGAAATACCCACAATAAAAAATCCTGAATTTAGTAATGGAAAACCTCAGGTTTTTATTCCTGTCTGGGCACAAAAATCATGGGGCAAATTAACTACCTATGGTGGACTTGGTTATTGTATAAATCCCGGTACAAATAATAAGAATTGGATTTTTATCGGATGGGAAATACAGTATGACTTTTCACCCGGGTTTATGCTTGGAGGAGAACTGTATTATCATTCTTCTGATGCTAATGGAAGTAGATCAGTAACTGCTTGTAGCATAGGTGGATCTGTCAACTTTACCCAAAAATTTCACTTTATATTTTCATTAGGACATAGCTTAATAAATGATAACTTCATTAGCTCCTATATAGGATTTTTGTGGACGATATAATATTTTCTCTGATAATTCAATAACCCGGACGGAAATGGCTGCTTCAATGGATTAATACTGTGAGGAGTTTGAAAACCGGACAGATTTAACTCCTTCTCACTAAAAGCATCTCAGACATAAAAGAGGCATGCTATCCGAAAAAGTGTGAATGATGTAATTCTTTTCAAAAGTTTTATAACACTTATCCGGTTAAAGTTACCAACTTCGCTCTCTCAAAATTCTTTATGCAATGAAACAACATCAGGTAAAAATAAAATCAATTCAGCACATCACCATAATTGGTCGCTCAAAAAATGACCTTTAAAACTACTGATGCTCATTCCTGAACTAATGCCTATTGTTTAAATTTTTAAAAAATCTACTATGGATGAAATACTAAAAATTGCAAAAAATTGTCGCCACTACGCAATGTGTAAAATTGATTTTCTTGGAAGCGGTGTGTGCGCTTCCGGACTGGAAAAACATTATGTGAGCTTCTATCCCCAAGGAAGGATGATACTTTATGAAGCTCTTGCAGAGAATAAAATCCCGGTGACTGAAAAATGCGTTGAGATTGCAGAAAGCTGTGACTTGTGTGGCAAATGTGATTATCAATGCTACTTTGTCAATGAGATTCGTCCTACAAAAGTTATGGAGGGATTAAAAAATCATGTTGAGACATTTATTAAAAACGGTGGGAAAATTAAGCCTGCTGAAGATGATAATATACTCACTGAAATAAAAAAAATTGTAGGTGACAATTGGGCAACAAATGATGAAGCAATTACATTTACTTACTCTCACGACCTTAGTCCGGTTTCTGAACCCAAAATTCCTGATTATGTTGTAATGCCAAATATAAAAGAAGAAATCGCGTCTCTTGTAAAACTATTTAAGAAAAATAATATTCCTTATACTATGCGTGGCAATGGTCAAAATCTTCTTGGATTTGCTGTTCATGAAGGAGTCATTATCGATCTTAACAGAATGAAAACAATCGAATTTGACGAAAAGAACTGGCTTGTAAAAGTGGGTCCCGGAGTTGCAGCATTTGATCTTCAAAAACAAGCCCAGAAAAGAGGTTACAGAATTAATGCATCTGAACCCGCAGCTCTTGTTTGTGCCAATATTATGTGTTCAGGAATAATGTCCACTTTTTCTACAGCGTATGGTATAAATGCTGACAACTTTATTGATGCTGAATTTGTAGATAAAAATGGTTCTCTTTTCAGTTTAAACGATACTTCATCTCCAAATCTTTATTCTTATAAAAACTTACAACATAAAAATTCTCCAGGTATTTGTGTATCTGCCAATATACGACTTCATCCTGTAACAGATGACGAAAGCGGAATTCTTGTGCCATTTCAAACACTTGAGAGTGCGCTTGATTTTGTTAAGGAGTGTGCAGTCAGGCATATTGGACTGGCTTTAGGAGTTGTTGGAACTGAATATATTTCCACATTTCTTTCTCCTACTAAAAAACTTGCTTCAGAAATAAAAAATATTTTCATTAATAAATTAGACATACCTTATCTTGTTGTTGTGATCGGAGACAAATATGCAATTCGGACAATCAATGAAATGGGATTTCCTTTCTTTGACCAACGTCTTTTTAAAACACTTTACCTTGGATTACCATCTCTGAAATCAGCTCCATGGCTTGACCTGATAAAAGAACTTTCTGATGAAGAACCTTATTCATATTTACGAATTAAAAGTTTCGCAGAGCTTTTAGAAACGGCACTTTCTCCTTCCTCTGCTTTGTATTCACAGGAAATAGATGCTGAACTAAGACCATTTTTTGAAAAACTTTTTACCCATCAGGAAATAACCGATCTTGTGTGGCTGAATATGTACAGGATAATGAGCACCCGTTTAGGTCGAAAAAAACCGTTTTTACCTGTTCTTATTTATTTACCAATTGATAAAGATTTAATTACTGAACTTAATAACAAGTTCAGACTTATTGCTGAAAAGTATCAGATCGACAATGATTTCGGTTTTATCACTCCTATAGATAATGGAAAAAGATGCATTTTTGAATATGATTACTTCTTTAACTATAATGATCCGGATGAGATTAAAAGAATACGGCTTGCAGCAATAGAAGCAAATACATTAATTGATGAGTACTCCATTGAAACCGGCACAGTAAAAGGGCACCCTTATGTATTGTACCAGGGATTTTGCAGAAAAGAGAACCTGCTATATTCATAAATTAAAACCTGTAGTTTTGTCATCCAATAATAAGCCAACAATAGCATTAACCGGAGCAACCGGTTTTTTGGGTAGTCACCTTATGGCTTCTATGCTTTCAAGTGGCTATAGAATAATAGTACTTGGTCGTCCAACTAAAGAAGAAACTTTGCAGGAAAGAATCTCCAACTTTTTACGATGGTTCGGGATTAAAGAATTCGCCAGTCAGTTAGAATTGGTGGAAATTGATTTTTCAGAACCTATGCTGGGCATACCGGAAGCAAATTACAAAAAACTCTGTGCAATCACTGACCAGATTATCCATTGTGCTTCAGATACGAGTTTTTCTGAACGACAGCGTGACACTGTTTTCAAATCCAATGTAAATGGTTTGGCCGCTATTCTTGAATTTGCCGCTAATGCCAGGGTAAATTTTTTCCATTATATAAGCACCGCTTATGTTGCTGGAGCGAATGTCAGAATATGCAAAGAATGCATCTCATCAGCAACGGAATTTTTAAATGTATATGAAGAAAGCAAAGCCCGGGCTGAAAGCATAATCACTACATTTTGCAAAAAGAATGAAATACCAGTTACAATAATTCGTCCATCTATCGTATACGGTGATTCGCGAACAGGTCGTACTCTCAGATTTAATGCTCTATATTTCCCTTTAAGGTCTTTAATATGTATAAGAGATATTTACCTGAATGATATTAAAAATCATGGCGGGAAGAAATCACATCAGTTTGGAATATTCATTGATGAAAAAGGTTATCTTTTTTTACCACTGAGAATATATTTGCCTAAAGAGGGTGCTCTTAACCTCGTTCCTGTGGATTATTTTGTCGATGCTACAATGAAGATAATTGGCAAAGCATATTCTGGAGGAATTTATCATTTAACAAATAACTCTCAAACAAAACTGGAAATAATTTCAACCTACAATGAACAATTAATGAAGATTAAAGGCGTGGAAATTGTTTATTGTAAATCAGCAGACAATGTTTTACGCAATCCTGCCGAAGAACTGTTCGATCGTTTTATAGGACAGTACCTCCCTTATTTATCTGACAATAGAATTTTCGACAGAGTAAATACTGACTTAGCAGTTGATAATTTGCATCCACCTGAATTTACATATGAGATATTCAAAAACTGTATGGAATATGCCATTAAGGTTAATTGGGGTGAATCGATTTTCGCAGAGGTAAATGAGAAAAGCTAACATTTTTAAATTTCAATTTAAGTATGGCCAAGGTATTGCTTATTAACTCCAACAGGTTCAAGCACCCCTGGCCGGTAATACCTCTCGGGCTCTGTTGTATAGCGACTGTTCTGGAAACAAACGGAGGTCACAACGTCTGTTTTCTGGATTTATGTTTTTCTTTAAATTGTGCTGAAGATATTCAGAAAGCAGTACGGAATTTTGTCCCTGATGTGATTGGTATCAGCATAAGAAACATCGATGATACAGGGGGCTATAAAATCCATTTTTTGTTAGAAGATGTCAAAAATGATGTCATTGATCATTGCAGGAAAGAATTTTCAGGTCCTATAGTTATTGGTGGTCCTTCAGTAGGGATCAGCGGAAGGGAGATGCTTGAATATTTTGACCTCGAATATGCGGTACGGGGAGACGGCGAAGCTGTGATGCTTGAATTTGTTAAACGTATCGAATACCGGGAGTCTTTGGAAGGATTAAAAGGCCTGATTATTCGAAGGGATAAGACAATTATTCAGGACAATGAACCTTTTCGTGTAAAAGATTTAGACTCTCTGCCTTTTCCGAAATCAGTCAATTATTTGAATCTTAACCTTTATCGTCGCTTTGGGTCTCCTATCCAGATACAAACCAAACGCGGCTGTACTTTCAGGTGCTCTTATTGCACTTACAATAAAATTGAGGGGGATCAATATCGCTTAATTAATCCCAGGTGTATAGCTGATGAAATTGAAATTCTTATCAGAGAAACAGGCATCAATCATGTTGAATTTGCTGACAGCATTTTTAATGTACCTCTGTTTCACGCGAAAGAGGTATTGAGGGAAGTCATCAGGAAAAATCTAGACCTCAAGTTGCATACCATGGGGCTTTCTCCTGCGGCTGTGGACGAAGAACTTCTGGACCTCATGAAAAGCGCCGGATTTAATGAAGTGGATATAGGTGCTGAGTCCGCATGTGATATAATACTTGAGAGTCTCAACAAAGAATTTAAATGTGCGGATGTCATTAACACTGCTGATCTGTTAAAGAAAAAAAAGATACCGGTAACCTGGTTCATAATGCTTGGCGCACCTGCAGAGACACGGGAAACTGTACTTGAGACGTTGAATACTTTAGGTAGAGTTGCATCAAAATGGGATTTGGTCTTTGTGTCTACCGGTGTCCGCGTTTATAACGGATCTCCCATGGCTGAAGAGATAATGAAACTTGATAGCAATTATGCAAGTGACAATTTTTTGCATCCGGTAAAAATTGAACCGGAGAACATATGTTTGAAGGAAATTCATACAATCGCAAAACGCTTCTCATTTCGCTTTCCCAACTTTTATTTTTACGAAAAAGAACATATAACTCCCGAGTGGATTCTTATTATTGGCAATTCATTATTGAAGACGTTCAATTCCCGTCAACCCGTTTGGCGTTTATTAATACTTTTAAAAAGGATTGAATGGATTCTGGGAATAGGTTTGGTAAAAAGAAGCATATTTCAGCTCAGAAAGCATTCATTTGATAAGAAAAGTCAAAAAACAAATGGTTTTTATCTCATCAGGCAACAATAAATCCATTCAAAAATATATAAAAATGCAGAAAGTTCCGGAAGAGATTTACAATCGTATTGATAACGACATATATAATAAGGATGGAAATAAATGGTGGCAACCTGACTTCTCTCTTAATCTTATCAAAACATTATATAATCCTTTCCGTATAGATTTTGCAAAAAAGAAATTTGATCAGCTTAAAATAAATTCAGAAAAAATAAATGTACTGGAAGTTGGCTGTGGGGGAGGAATATTAAGTGAAGAGATAGCAAAATTGGGTTTTATTACCACTGGTATTGACCCTTCTGAGCAATCATTGAATATTGCTATTAGTCACGCAAAAGATAATAACCTGAAAATTAAATATCAGAAGGGAACCGGGGAGAATTTACCATTTCAGAATAGCTCTTTTGATGTAGTTTTTTGTTGCGATGTAATGGAACATGTCCGTGATTTACCAAAAGTAATTTCAGAAATCTCTCGCGTACTAAAACCGGGAGGTGTGTTCCTTTATGATACTTTTAACAGGACCTTCATAAGTAAATTGACGGTCATAAAAATATTACAGGAATGGAAACGGTGGGCTATCATGCCATCAGGCTTACATGTATGGGAAATGTTTATCAGGCCTGAAGAAATAAAATCTTTGCTTGAGCAAAATGAACTTATATGGAAAGAACATATCGGAATCAGACCTTCTGTTTCGGTACTCAAGGTTCTCCGCTATTTACGTAAAAGAGCAGAAGGGAAATTAACTTATGAAGAATTTGGTGAAAAATTTCAAATGTCCCAAAGTGAGAAAATAAACATTATGTATATGGGATATGCTCTGAAAAAAAATTACCGGAACAGGGTTTTATTCTATACATAACATATCGCTATAAACAACTCAAGTTTTATTTTTTAAATATTCTGCTAAAAAAAGTTTTCATATCATTCCATGAATCTTTATCAGCCTCGGCATTATATTCAATTGGCATATTAAATTCCTTACCCAGCTTTGTGGCATCAGGATTAGTAAATGCATGTGTTGCATTTGCATATATCTTAAAGGTATTGTCTGCGCCGATGGAATCCAGTTGGCGTTTGAGTACATCTGCATCATGTTGAGATACAAACTTATCATTTGCTCCCTGACATACCAGAATTTTAGCTTTTAATAAATTTTTGTCAGCAGGTACACCAGTAAGGCCACCATGGAAACTTACAACACCTTTCAGATCAGCACCCAGCTTCGCAGAATTCAGCACCACGAAACCGCCAAAACAATAACCAATAGCCGCAATATTGTTGGGATCAGTTTGTTCATATTCTTTTATTTTTTTAATCGCAGCATCTAACCTGTTTTTTGCCAGAAGGGGGTCTTTATAAAATGGCATAGTAAAATCCTGAGCCTCAGTAGGATTAATCGCAATTTTCCCATTACCGTACATATCAACTGCCATGACAATATAGCCCAGTTCTGCCAGTTTTCGTGCCCGCATTTTTGGATAATCATTCAGTCCCCACCATTCGTGAACAATCAATACTGCCGGCCTTTTTCCTTTTATACTTTCATCATAAGCTATAAACCCTTTAAAAGTGACACCATCGGCCATGTAGGTCACAATTTCTTCTTTGATATTTGGTGACAGGCTTTTTGAATGAGCAAATGTAGAGGTTGTAAGCATAGCCATACAAATAAGGATACTTTGAGGAATAGATTTTGTTTTCATAATTTACCACGTATTTTAGTGAAATATTATTTAAATACTTAAACAAAAGGCGCTTGAAAAAGTTCAGATAGCGAATTTTTGATTGAATCTACCTGATCATGTGCAATAAGAAGAGATGTTTAATGATACCCTTTTGCAGCCCAATCGCGTGAGGAACCAGGTGCCAGGACGAAATTTCAGCAGGTCAATGAAGCTATTTTAAGGCAGATCTTTTGAAAAAAAGAAAAGATATAAAAGGAATGAACAATATCGGTTATAAGCTGTTAAAAATGACGGTCTTCTGTTACTTACAATTCTTAGACAATCAGATATGAAATTAAAAATAAGGGAATATCTTTTTTAAAAGACGAATATTATCCGAAAATGTGTGAATGATGTAACTCTTTTTAAAATTTATGTAACACTTGCCGGAATCAGGTGAATTACCTTTGAAACACTTTAAAATCAATTTTATGCCACTATTAACTGTCTTACTTGTATTAATCGTCGCAGGGGTTATTCTATGGCTTGTCAATACATACATCCCAATGGATGGTAAAATCAAAAGTATACTCAACATTGTGGTTGTGATTATTGTAGTCGTTTGGCTTCTCAAAGTATTTGGGATTTTCCATTACCTGACTGATATACATATCTAAAAAATGTATAGCGGAGTTATTTAAAGGGTTTGTTTTCACTTCGTACAGTATTTAAAAAATAACAATCCTTTTTTAAAATTTGGGTTTATATCACAACAAATCTTTAATAATAAAAATAATGAACCTCAAAAGAATTTTTGGCGCGTTACTTACTGTCCTAGGAATAGGTAGTCTTATTTATGCTGCAGTATTATTTGTAAATAACTCAAGTGGTACCCGTGATATGAAAGCACTTGTCATTTACGGCATACTCGGTCTGATATTCTTCATTGCCGGTATTAGCTTAATACGCACAACAAAAGACGAAGCATAAAGTGCGAATGATGTAACTCTTTTCAAAAGTTATGTGACACTTATCCGTTTTCAGGTATTTAAATTAGTTCACTCAAAATTCATTAATGCATAAGAAAGAAAGAGGCGACAATATGAACTTACCTGGCAGGCAAGCAACGAAGACTAAGCACAAGAGTCATGCGTTGGATATAAAAAAGGTTTTAAGTAAACTGGATATAAAAGATTCGGACTGATAATGCTTTATCAGGATATTGTGGTAAATAGTTTTCTAAATGGCAATGCTTTGCGCAAGGTTTTTTAACAGTTGTGGGATTTATTTTTACTTATGCTTGCATCGCGACAATAAAGATTCAAAATTTATGATGAAAAAAATCCTTTTAATACTTTTATTTCTGTTTATTGCGATCATCGCTTCGTTTTTTATCTGGCGCTACGTTAAGTATTTACGAGACCCTGATCCCAACAAAACATTTTTGCTACCGCGCCTGGAGTTGTCGCTGGTTGAAATAACCTCGCTTACTGCTGAGAAAACAGAAATGACAGCAAAAATACTCATCAAAAATCAAATGCCACTCTCATTCACAGCTGATAGTTTGCAATACATGATTTTCATCAATGATATAGAAGTAATGAAGAGCCGTTACAAGAAAACAATTACACTGAAAAGTAATGATAGTAATTGGATTTCGCTGCCAATAACAGTTTTCAATCACGACCTTATTTCAGTCTTGAAAACCAATGAGGAAAACAATATTGATTCGGTTGAATATCGTTTGCATGCATCCTTCTATACATACATAGTTTTTAGAAAAAAAATTAACGTTGATATTAAAAGATTGCTTCCGCTGGTTCATATCCTTGAAGTAAAGGCAGAGCATATCAAAATTGATTCACTAAATTTTTCAAGAGCTGCTACTCAGCTTCTCATTTCAATAAAAAATCAAAATGTATTTCCACTGAAAGCAAAAGATATCGCCTACGAGTTTTCCATTGAGAGCAATAAATGGATAAAGGGAATAATACCAGGTCTTATGGACATTAAAGCAACAAGTGTTGCCGAACTTCAAATCCCCATAAGAATATCTTTTAAAGAAGTGAGCAAAACGCTATTTGATTTGCTGAAGAAAGGCAATAATGTAAATTACAAACTACGTCTCATTTTCAGAATCGAATCAGAAAATAATATGATGAAAAACAGCAAAGTAATTCTTGAAAGCTCCGGCTCGGTAAAATCATTAATGCAAGTTGCAAAAAAATAAGTTGCTTGGGTATTCAAATGGTGTCAACCCCAATCAGCTTGCATCACTTACCAATGCTGTGACATCGGAATTTGCATCCAAAGAAATCTGAAAATGAGATCATGAAAGAAAAAACAGACATAAGAAAACCTGTTTACAGTTTCTTGCCAACGGATCTTGAGGGGGTCGATTCTCTTGCAGAGCTTGCTCTCGATATGCGATGGTCCTGGAATCATGCAGCCGATGAAGTTTGGCGGCAACTTGATCCTGCCCTATGGGATCTCACCCATAATCCATGGGTGGTACTGCAGACAGTCTCAAGAGACCAATTTCAGGACGTAATGTCCAATCCCGTCTTTCGTAAAAAAGTAGATGCTCTTGTACAATCCAAAGAGCATGCAATTACAGTTCCTGCTTGGTTTCAGCAAAATTATCCGCAGTCTCCTCTTACTTGTGTAGCTTATTTTAGCATGGAATTCATGTTAAGTGAAGCTCTTCCTATTTATTCCGGAGGCCTGGGTAATGTGGCCGGTGATCAACTTAAGACCGCCAACGATCTGGGAGTTCCCGTTGTCGGGATAGGTTTACTTTATCAACAGGGCTACTTTCGCCAGGAAATTGACAAAAATGGAGTACAACAGGCTCTTTTCCCATATAACGATCCGGGACAATTACCGATTATTCCCTTACGTCAACCTAATGGAGAATGGTTACGGTTGGAGATTACTTTGCCTGGCTATTCCGTGTGGCTGCGCGCATGGCAGGTTCAAGTGGGCAGAATCAAACTCTATTTGTTAGACAGCAACGATGCGGCAAATTTTCCTGCTCATCGTGGAATAACAAGTGAATTATACGGCGGGGGACCTGAGCTTAGGCTTAAACAGGAATTGGTTCTTGGAATTGGTGGATGGCGGTTGCTTAATATACTCGGCATTCAACCCCAGGTCTGTCATTTGAATGAAGGTCATGCGGCTTTTGTTGTATTGGAACGGGCCCGGAGTTTCATGCAGAAGACAGGGCAACCTTTTGAAATTGCCCTGGCTGTTACAAGAGCAGGAAATCTTTTCACTACTCACACGGCGGTGGCGGCTGGTTTTGATCGTTTCCCGCCAACCCTCGTTGAGCATTATCTGGGAGAGTACGCTCAAAAACAACTTGGTATTACACTTCAGGAGCTATTGGCATTAGGTCGGCAAAACCCACAGGATTTTGGAGAGAGTTTCAATATGGCCTATCTGGCAATCCGGGGAAGTGGAGCGGTTAATGGGGTAAGTCACCTTCATGGAAAAGTAAGTCGGCACATCATTAGTCCTATTTTTCCACGCTGGCCCGAGGATGAAGTTCCGGTTGGTCATGTAACCAATGGAGTACATATGCCAAGTTGGGATTCCGAAGGGTCTGATGATCTTTGGACAGAGGCTTGCGGAAAGGACCGCTGGTTAGGGACAATGGAAAACCTAGAACAGGACATCCGGAAAATCACTGATGAAAAGCTCTGGCAAATGCGTACTAATTCGCGAACGGCACTCATTCAATTTGCTCGCGAACGATTATCTCGTCAGTTAGCAGCCTCGGGGCCATCGTCCGGGGAGGTTGAATATGTGAAACATTTGTTTAATCCCAATGCATTAATCTTAGGTTTTGCGCGTCGTTTCGCTACCTATAAAAGACCTGATCTGTTGTTACACGACCCTCAGCGTCTCATTCGTCTGCTCTCAAATACTCAATACCCGGTGCAACTTATCCTTGCGGGCAAGGCTCACCCGGCGGATCAGGCAGGTCAAGCTCTGATCACAAAATGGATTCATTTCATTCGGCAGCCCGAAGTACGTCCTTATGTAATATTCTTAAGCGATTACGACATGCTTTTGACCGAACGTCTTGTCGAGGGAGTGGATGTATGGATTAATACACCGCGACGCCCATGGGAAGCCAGCGGGACAAGCGGTATGAAGGTTCTTGTAAATGGAGGTATTAACTTATCCGAGCTGGATGGTTGGTGGGTTGAAGCTTATACACCTGAAGTGGGGTGGGCTTTAGGTGATGGCCAGGAACATGGCGACGATCCTGCCTGGGATGCTACTGAAGCCGAGGCCCTTTACGACTTGCTCGAACGGCAAGTTGTACCTGAATTTTATAATCGAAACGAAAAAGGCATTCCCGGTACCTGGATAGAGCGAATACGAAAAAGCATGTCACAATTGACTCCACGTTTTTCTGCCAATCGAACAATACGGGAATATACAGAAAAATATTACCTCCCGCTAGCTACAGCTTATCAGGCACGTGCTGCTGAAAATGGCAAGATGGGCAAACAGATTATGGAGAGGCTGCATTCCTTGCAACAAAAGTGGAGTACACTTCAATTTGGAGAGGTAAAGGTTGAAACTGATGGAGTCAGGTACATATTTGAAGTAGAGGTTTATCTCAACACCGTCGATCCAAATGCAGTGCTTGTGGAGCTTTATGCCGATGGAATGGATGGCAGTGTTCCCGTACGACAGGAGTTGAAGCTTATACAACAGCAAAGAAAGACGATTAAACCGCATGTCTATCGGGCAACGTTGCCTGCAACACGTCCACTGACGGATTATACTCCGAGGGTAATACCTAACTTCTCAGGTGTTTCAGTTCCTCTTGAAATTACTCCAATTCTTTGGCAACATTAATCTTTGAATTATGGAAGATACGAATTCAAAACAAGAGTATGAAATTGGTATGGTGGGCTTAGGTGTCATGGACCGCAATCTTTTATTAAATTGTGTTTACCAACATAATATTAAATTATATTCTGATGAAATATAAACAACTTGGAAAAACAGGAGTACTGGTTTCAGAACTTTGTCTGGGGACCATGACATTCGGTGGCCGTGGCTACTGGAAAGCTATCGGACAATTACCGGAGGATAAGGTAACTCAGTTAGTTAAGACAGCAATTGACCAGGGCATTAATTTTTTTGATACAGCTAATGCATATTCCGAGGGATTGGCAGAACTACTATTGGGTAAGGCTTTACAAAACCTTGGCATATCCCATCAGTCAGTGTTTATTGCGACCAAGGTAAGGCTACGGATGGGAGAGGGAGCAAATCAGATTGGATTGTCAAAACTTCATATCCTCGATTCGGTAGATGATAGTTTGCAACGTCTCGGTCTTTCACATATTGATATGTTGTACATTCATGGCGTGGATCCTGTCACCCCACTGGAAGAAACCATGAGGGGGCTTGAAGATGCTGTAAGATCCGGTAAAGTACGTTACCTGGGGGTAAGTAATCATCCGGCATGGATGGTTGTTAAGGCAAATAGCATTGCCGAAAAAATGGGCTGGTCAAAATTTATTGCCTCCCAGAATTTCTATAGCATAGCCAGCCGTGACATTGAGAGGGAAATAGTGCCAATGGCCATCAGCGAAGGGATAGGGATTATGCCCTGGAGTCCATTGGCAGGAGGCTTTCTATCAGGTAAATATACACGGGATCAAAAAATTGCAGGAAACAGCAGGCGGGATGACTTTGATTTCCCCCCTATAAATAAAGAAAAGGCTTTTGATATTATCGATGTAATGACCAAAATCGGAGAACGCTACAACGTGTCAGCAGCCAGGGTTGCATTATCGTGGATTAAAGATAAACCTGGTGTTACCAGTGTAATTATCGGCGCAAAAAAACAGGATCAGCTATTGGATAACCTGGCTTGTACCCGGTTGCAGCTGACACAGGACGAAATAAAAGAATTGGATGCGATAAGTGCTTTAATTCCAGAGTATCCCGGTTGGATGGTTGACAGGCAGTTAACAGGACGATTCCCGGAAAGTAAGTAGGTTTTTTGTCAGGACGCAAACTACTCGAAAATGTGTGAATGATGTAACTCTTTTCAAAAGTTTTATAACACTTATCCGGTTAAAGTTGCTCAACTTAGCACTCTCAAAATTCTTTATGCAATGAAACAACATCATGTAAAAATAAAATCAATTCAGCACATCACCCATGATGTGCTGCAAATTGTCACCGAAAAGCCTCAACCGTTCGACTTCATTCCCGGGCAAGCCACTGAAATCTCTATAGACAAAGAAGGTTGGCAGAAAGAAAAAAGACCATTTACTTTTACAAGCCTGCCGCATAATGATTATCTCCAGTTTACCATCAAAACATATCCCTCGCATAAAGGTGTTACCAACGAACTTCTGCAATTAAAAAAGAATGATGTGTTGATTTTGCATGATGTCTTTGGCGCAATTGCTTACAAGAGCGAGGGGCTTTTTATTGCCGGAGGTGCAGGTATCACTCCTTTTATTTCCATTTTAAGATATCTCTGGTTAAAAAATGAAATTGGTGATAACAAGCTCATTTTTGCCAACAAGACAAAAGATGACATTATATTAAAGGATGAATTTAATAATTTATTAGGCAAAAACTTCATCAATATTTTATCGGATGAAGAGGCAGAAGGATATCCACACGGGTATATCACGGAAAATTTTATCAAAGCAAATATAACTGAATTCAATAAAAATATCTATGTATGTGGCCCTCCGCCAATGATGGAGGCAATCGAAAAGGTTTTATACAATTTACATGTCGATGAAAAATTAATTATTAAAGAAACAGTTTAGGTAAACAAAGCAATAATAGAATTGACTGTCATATTAAAACTACACCAATGAATAACCTTAAAACAAAATACATGGGGATCGAATTAGATAACCCCATAATTATAGGAGCCTCTAATATGGCCACAGATTTGGATAAGCTTAAAAAAGCCGAAGAACTTGGTGCCGGAGCAATCGTTTATAAATCGTTATTCGAGGAACAGATACAACTCGAGAGATTGCAGCTGGATGAGAAGCTAACGGAATACGACGATATTTATGCAGAAATGCTTACAATGCATCCGCATATTGTACATGCAGGGCCTGATGAACATCTGTTAAATATCAGGAAAGCCAGGGAGAGCTTATCTATTCCTTTGATAGCCAGCCTTAATGCAATCAACAATGATACCTGGATCAAATATGCCAGGTTATTAAGCGAGACAGGAGTTGATGGAATTGAACTGAATTTTTACCAGGTTCCTTCGGATTTTAATAAAGATGCAAAAGATATAGAAGACGAACAGATCAATATTATAAAAGAGATCAGGAAAAATATTTCAATACCGGTAAGTGTAAAATTAAGTCCTGACTACTCGAATATTCTGAATTTTATTAAAAAGCTTGACCAGGCTGGAGTAGATGCATTTGTTCTGTTTAATTCCTTTTTTCAACCCGATATCGATGTTATTAGTGAGAAGCATATCAAATCGTTTAATCTCAGTAATGAGGGAGACTACAGGAAATCTTTGAGATATGCGGGTTTATTATTCGAAAATATTAAAGCTGACATATGTAGCAGTCATGGGATATTTACCGGCACAGATGTAATCAGGCTGATATTATCAGGGGCATCCTGTGTACAGGTGGTGAGTACATTATATAAAAATGGCTTGTCACAAATTAGTAATATTAAGAAAGAATTGGTGGAATGGATGGATATTAAAAACTATAAGAATGTCGATGAGTTCAGAGGCAAGCTGTCTAAAAACAAGCTCAGTAGTGATCCTTTTGTTTATAAAAGAGCCCAGTATGTCGATTTGCTTATAAATTCAGAGGAGATATTTGGTACCCGGTAAAACTGATCTGTCATCTATTGTTCATATATCAGTCTAATCTCCATCTTTTTCAACCTGTAATATGTGTAATAATCTATGAACAATAGGAGCAAAGAAGACTGCTGTTATACTTAAAAACGCCACACCGCTGTACAAAGCATAGAATGAAGAAAATATTTTAGCGCCATCTGTTTTCATCTCCGCAACAGGTCCCATTCCTGTTAAAATCATACAAGCCATATGAAAACTGTCTAACAAGTTTAATTTCCCAAAAAGATAATAACCCATAGTCCCGATGAATACAGAAACGATAATCAGCATTGTGGAAAATAATGCGTAACGTCCTACCCTGATCAGGAATTGAGAAAGGGGGACAACTGCCTGTTTACGATGTTCTAATTTCATTTCCTTTTATTTTTTTCATTATTGTATAAAATTAAATTATTCATTGGATCTATAATTTTTTTCAATCTGAACAGGAACTTAACTTAGTTTCCTGTATAATAGGGATTTCGTTGCTATTGATAATTCGTAGACCCATTTTTGTAAGCTCCATTTTTATGCTTGTATAGTCATCATTGCGTAGCGGGCAGCAAGGTTTCTGATAGCAGCATCCGGGAGTTTGCGTTCAATAACCTTATCTGAAATTACCAGATATATTTTATGGTATAAGTGTCTTAAGGAATGATTTTATACCAGAGTAGTTTTCAACAATACGATAAACTTCACATTCCCTGCAATTAGTATTCTTACAGAGTATTCCCTTTTCAGATGCTTCCCAGCAGGGATAATCATCACTATGAAAAGCCTGGCATTCTTCACGCTCCTCATCAGAGCATTCTCGGATTGCCCAGCAAGGAATAAGAGCCAGTAAAGTCCTGATCCCGGCAATATTTAAGCCACCTTCATCAAGTAATTTATGAATATATTTTAACCGCAAAATATCTACCTGAGAAAATAAATTCCGGCTTGATTCTTTCTTGAACGGAATAATCAACCCCTTGTCAATGTATTGCCTTATTGAATGAACAGGGATTCCTGAAAGACCTGCGGTAGTACTCAGGGTGTAAACCGGAGCAGTGCTCCCAACTGAATTATTTT
>JBGOZX010000050.1:0-26846 GCA_041480425.1 Bacteroidia bacterium | reverse complement strand
GCAGCAAGGTAACTGTTGACTATATTAACCTCTGCATTGTTGATCCTGTAATTATAAATTAATACTTCAGCAATATATCCGTCAAGTCCACCATTAGCTGTATTATAATGTCTCCCTATTCTTGGTATGGGAGGCGTGAGATCACCATCACCATCAGCTGTAGACTTTTCAAGTGTACCGTTGACGAAAAGTCTATAAAAAGCTCGCGGTGACTCCCGCATATAATCTATTAGGGTAAAGGAGGAGGTAGAAACCGTTGAAACACTAACCGGACTAGTTGCTATCCCGTTGTTGCCGTTATCTCTTTTCTGAAAACAATATTTGTCTGGAGTGAGGATTTTTAAACTAGTCAGATTATTTGATAATGTCGCTCTGTCAATTATAAAAGTTCCATTACCATCATTAATAGCGCCGCCTACATAGGAATCAACTTTAAATACGGTTATAATGGTAAAGCTTCCCGTTCCGGGAATTCCAAGTGAACTGGGGTCAATGTAGGTATCACCAGTGAATTGGATTGCTGGTCCACCGTTAACTATACCAATCTGATAGAAAGGTCTGTTTGTGCTTGTTAACTGTCTGGCATTGTTCCCGTTACCCGAAAAATCATTCCATTGCTGAACCTGCTCTCCAGCTGCAGCTGGAGTTACACCTGCGTCGCGGTAAACACCTCCGTCAGCTTTTAACCACAATCTGTTTGAAGTACTGTTACCTACGCCACCTGGTCCGGTCTGTGCATTGGCAAACCAACAACTAAATATAAACCAGCAGATGGCGGCCACCAACAATCTTTGCATAGGCACAAACTTCAGTATGCTTCCCGCTGAAATCAGTTTAATAGTATTATGTACTATCGCAGAAATCAAATTTTCAGGTTCAGTCAATTAAAAAAAATTCACACCCGCTTCTACCTTTTTTAAAGCCGGTCTGCGCTTATATTCTTTTTATCTGTCCGTCTTTTCACAAGTTAAACGGACAATTATCTAATTTGTTTCTAAGACTCTTATAAACTTTCCATGGTTGCATTAATGCAACGCTTTTTAAAATCTAAAAATATTAATTATTCCAAAAATCCATAATATATTTCAGAAGGCCTATTGAAATAGTTAACTATTGGGATAATTTATCAACAAAAAAGGCCGGATGAGTGCACTCAATCCGGCTTTATTTCTTCTTCCCTGAGTCTTGTCATGTGTCCTGCGTCTTCTTTACATAATCAGCATTGCATCACCATAGGTACCAAACCTGTACTTCTCCCTAACGGCTGTCTTATAAGCTTCAAAAAGGAGATCATACCCCGCAAAAGCCGAAACCATCATAAGTAGCGTAGAATATGGAAGATGAAAATTACTGATCATCATATCAGGAACCTTAAAATCATAGGGTGGGAAAATGAATTTATTAGTCCAGCCATCAAATGGTTTCAGATATCCGCTTGTTGATACCGAACTCTCCAGGGTCCTCACAACAGTAGTACCTACAGCACAAATTTTATATTTGTTATCTTTTGCCTTGTTTACAATTTCAGCAGCCTCTTCAGTTATCCTTATCCTTTCTGAATCAACCTTATGTTTGGTAAGATCTTCAACATCAACACTTCTGAAATTACCAAGACCAACATGAAGTGTTATCTCAGCGAACTCTGCTCCTATTATCTCAAGTTTCTTCAGCAACTCCCTGCTGAAATGCAGACCAGCAGTCGGGGCGGCAACAGCTCCCTCATGTTTTGCAAAAATGGTCTGATACCTTTCATTGTCTTCCGGTTCAACAGGTCTGTTAATGAACTTGGGAAGCGGTGTTTCGCCCAGACTATAAAGCGTTTGTTTAAACTCTTCGTACGTTCCATCAAACAAGAATCTGAGTGTTCTTCCCCTGGAGGTGGTATTATCTATTACCTCAGCAACAAGAAGGTCGTCTTCTCCAAAGTATAATTTATTTCCTATTCTTATTTTTCTGGCCGGATCAACCAGGACATCCCATAAACGTTGCTCCCTGTTAAGTTCCCTTAATAAAAATACCTCAATTTCGGCACCGGTTTTCTCTTTATTACCGTATAAACGGGCAGGGAAAACTTTTGTATTATTAAAAACCAAAACATCATGTTCTCTAAAATATTCCGTGATTTCCTTAAATATCCTGTGTTGAAGTTCTCCACTTTTCCTGTTTACGACCATAAGCCTCGATTCATCCCTGATTTCAGTGGGGTAAAGAGCAATCAGCTCCGGTGGTAAATTGTATCTGAATTGTGATAGTTTCATGATTAATATATAATTATTGTAGTTTTGCGAAATCCTTTATACGCAGAAAATTCAATTTTGTTTCAATTCTTTTATAAATTTTTGAAAATTTTCAATAGAATATGCATTTTTCAGCTGAAAAGACCCAATAGAGGTTCTTTCAAGAGAAGATAAATAAGCTCCACTACCTAATGCCAGTCCGAAATCCCTGGCAAACGATCTTATATAAGTCCCTTTACTGCATAAAAGTCTGATCTTTGTTTCGGGTACATCAAAGGAAATAAGCTCAATCTCCCTGAAAAAAACAGTAACTGGTTCAAGCTCCTTATGGATCCCCTTCCTGGCATACTCATATGCCCTTTTACCATTTATCAGCTTGGCAGAATGCATCGGAGGCATTTGTTTCTGCTCTCCTAAAAATCCTTCAAGCGTGTCTTTAACAAGATCTTCAGTTATGTGGTCAGTTGGATACTTATTATCTATTTCTGTCTCAAGATCAAAAGATGGAGTTGTTTCACCAAGATGGAATGAAGCAATATATTCTTTATCAAGACCGCGGAATTCCTGTGCTCTTTTTGTTGCTTTACCTGTACATATTATCATTAGTCCGCCGGCAAGAGGATCAAGCGTCCCGGCATGACCAACTTTAATATCCCTGATACCTAATCCACTTTTTATTATTATCCTGACCTTATTTACAAGATCAAATGATGTCCAGTAGAGAGGTTTATCAAATAACAGAACCCGGCCCTCATGGAACAAAGCAGCTTTATCAGATAACATGTAGTCCCAATAAGATTGAAAAAATTCCTATAAATACACAGTATACCGCAAACCAGATAAGATTCCCTCTTTTTACAAGGTTGATCATCCATTTACATGCAAGATACCCGGAAATAAAGGCTGTAAGAAAACCTGTTATTATGACAGAAAATGATGTTCCTTCGGTTGAAAGATCTCCTGAAGTCATCTCAACTATGTTCGCACCTATTATCGGGACCAGTACCATCAGAAAAGAGAACTTAGCAATATCTGATTTATTATTACCCAGCATCAAACCTGTAGCAATTGTAGCACCTGATCTGGAAATAGCAGGTAATACGGCCAGAGCCTGTGCAATTCCGATAACAAAAGAATCGAAATAAGATATTGGACGTTCTTTGGGTTTAATAACCATAGTTAGTCCGAGTAAAATGGCAGTGATCAAAAATTGAATCCCAAGAGATGTCATGTTTCCGGCAAAAAATTTTTCACCAATATCCTTCATAAAAAAACCTGCTATCCCTACCGGTATCATCGAGATAAGAAGCTTAAGAACATACTTTGTCTCCTCATTTAGTTTGAAAGTAAAAAAGCCCTTGAACAAAACAGCAATCTCCTTCCATAATACAACTATGGTACTGAGAACCGTTGCTCCATGCACCGCTATTGAAAAGTAGAAATTTGATTCATGGTCAATACCAAATAAATATTTCCCAAGTTCAAGATGACCTGAACTACTTACGGGTAAAAATTCAGTAAGTCCCTGTATAAGACCAAGAACAATTGCTTCCAATAAATTCATTTACCAGGATTTTTCAATACCTATTTATCAGAGTTTTTAGGCTTCTTCATAATTGCCCAAATCTCGAAGACAAAACCCGCCAGCACAACAATCGGAGCAAGGGTTATCCTTCTGAAACTGAATATCTTCTCGCTGAATTCATTTGGATTTTTTGATTTTCCTCCCAACATTAGCAGAAAGCCGATCACAATTATGACAAAGCCGATAGCAAGAAGTTTGTAGTTTTCACGGCTGAGTGCAAAATTCAATTTTTCCTTATTCTCATTTTTTGTGGCCATGATTCAATAATATAGTTTGTCGTCAGAAATACTCAGATATCTGTTAACCGATAAAAATGTTGATATGATATTAATTAGAATTCCAATGGCAATTATACTAACACCAAGCAGCAGTAAAAGTTTTGTGCTTTCAAAAGTAAAAATCAGAAAAAATTCTTTTTCAATAAGATAAAGAAGTCCCATTAATAATGTCATTGAAATAAGTGCTGCAAGAAGTCCATGATAAACACTTCTGATCAGGAAAGGTTTTCTTATAAATGTCCTGGTGGCTCCCACAAGTTGCATTGTTCTTATCAGGAACCTTTTGGAATAAATTGAAAGCCTTATGGTATTATTGATTATTGTAACTGCAATCAGAAAGAGACATGCACTTACTACAAACAGGAATAAACTTATCTTCCGCACATTTTCGTTAATAAGAAAGAGCAAAGACTCCTGGTAATAAACCTCCTTCACAAAAGGATATTCAAGAACATATTTTTCAATTTTTGCAACACTATCAGGACTGGTATATCCGGCATAAAGATAAACATCTATTGAAGGGGGAAGCGGGTTATCTCCCAGAAAACTTATGAAATCTTCCCCCAAATCCTTCTTCATCTTAACTGCTGCTTCATCTTTTGAAACATACTCTGTGGATTTTACATAAGGCTTGGCATCAAGATCCTTCTGTAACATCCTTATATCGGCCTCTTTGGCCTCATCATCAAGCATTACCGAAAAAGAGAGACTTTCGCGTAAATAATCCGATAATTCCTTCGCATTTATCAGGACAAGCCCCAGGATACCAAGCAAAAACAGTACCAGCGACACACTGATAACCAGAGTCAGATAAGAACCCCTCAACCTGGTCTTCGAAAATCCTGATTCTTTGTTTTTCACCCTTTTTCTTTTACTTTAAACCCACCCCTAACCCCTCCCGGGAGGGGATCTCCCATGGTCGGCTCTTTACTTTTTTCTTTTTACTTTTGTCTTTTGTCTTTCTTCTTATTCCACAACACTCATCCACCCAAATGTATCAGGTTCATCACCGTATTGGATAGAAATCAACTTGTTATAAAGTTTTAATGTTGCCGGACCGGGATTACCATCTTTGCAATACTCATATACATTATTCTTTTCTGGATCAAATATTTTTGCTATCGGACTAATAACAGCAGCTGTTCCGCAGGCTCCGGCTTCGCTAAAAGAAGATAGTTCCTCAACAGGAACCTGGCGCCGTTCGGTTTTCATACCAAGACCATTTGCTATTTCAATTAAACTCATATTTGTTATTGAGTTCAGGATCGATTCAGATTTTGGAGTTATGTAAGTGTTGTCCTTTATTCCAAAGAAATTTGCGGGACCACATTCGTCAATGTATTTCTTTTTTTTTGCATCAAGGAAAATTGTATTTGCATATCCCCCTTCCTTTGCAGCGATAATAGCTCTCAGGCTGGCAGCATAATTACCACCTACCTTATAAATACCTGTCCCTTTTGGTGCAGCTCTGTCAACATCCCTGCATATCAGCATATTAACGGGCTTAATTCCTCCTTTGAAATAAGGACCAACCGGAGTGACAAAAACAATAAAAGTGTATTCAGATGCTGGTTTGACACCCACTTCTGCCCCGCTGCCATATAGAAGTGGCCTTATATAAAGAGTGGCTCCGGAACCGTATGGAGGAACAAATCTATTATTCAGTTGTACAACTTTAAAAACAGCCTCTCTGAACATTTCAACCGGGAATTCTGCCATTTTGATACCCCTGGCTGACGAAACCAGTCTTTTTGCATTTTCTTCCCAACGGAATAACCTGATTTTGCCGTCTTTCCCCATATAAGCCTTCAGCCCTTCAAACGCCTCCTGACCATAATGTAATCCGGTCGCAGCTATATGAATATCTATATATTCCGAACCGGATATTTCAAGATCTCCCCATTTATCATTTTTATAGATACACCTTATATTAAAATCTGTCTTAATATAGCCAAAAGGCAGATTTTTCCAATCGAGGTTCTCCATGTTAATTATGTTAAAAATATCCGGCAAAAGTACATTTTTAAAACTAATCTCCGATGTTTTTCTTTTGAGAAAATGGATTAATTATTGTATACCTGAAGTCCTGCAATCTGATCCTCAACTGAAACACTTCTCAGAAGCCGGCCAGTATTAGTAAGAAACTCATGATCAACCAGTAACTTCATCTGAATATCTATCCATGTCCTGCTATCGGTAATTTTACCATGCTCCTTTCTCTCTCTCAATAACTTGTCAGCCAGTTTAATATAATCAACACGTCCAAGATAATCATATCTTGCATCATGCAGGATTTTGTCAGATATCGATTCATAATGTTCATTAAAAGAGTTACCGATAATCTGCCTGGAAGCATCAATATTCTTCTCATCAAAACCGTATCGTGGCAGCATTTCTTCCACAAGAAGAAAAGCTGCTTCTGCGGGTTTTTCATAATCTGAAATAAAACCTGTTATAAGAAAGACTGAAGCTAGCTTAAGATTAATATATTCTTCTTCAGGCAGACTTTCAGCTATAACAAGTAGTTCAACCTGGCTGATGATATTCCTTGCAAGTGAAGCATTGTGAAAATAGAGGTTTGGCGGGGCTTCATCAATAAACATCTTGTTAATCATTTCCTCAACATCCTGAAGTTTTATCAATTGCATCTTAAGAAGAAACCTGTGATTTGGGACACCTTCTTCATCACTCAGTTCAGGAATTATTCCTTTAACAAAATACATATCAAGTTCCCCTTTATATTTTACCGGCATTTTGCCACGGTGTTCACAGATAAAAAAATCTTTTACGAATTCATAGGTCGTCCCCGAAATATTTATCTTACCTGCGTCACCTGATGATTCCATACGGCTGGCTGTATTGACGGTATCGCCCCAGATATCATATGAGAGCTTTTTCTGACCTACAACACCAGCTATAACTGTACCTGTATGAATTCCGATCCTGATATCCCAGTAATTCATACCTGTCAGGACCGAAGACTCCTTCAGCTTCTTCATATACAACTGCATTTCAAGAGCAGCAAGAATAACCTCAACCGGATTGGTCCTGTTCTTTTCAGGAATTCCTCCCGCACACATATAAGCGTCTCCAATTGTTTTTATCTTTTCAATCTTGTATTTCTCAACTACCGAATCGAAATGGAAAAAGAATTTATCAAGTTCATCTATTAAAACCTCCGGATTCATCTCCTCAGCAATCTGCGTAAAACCCTGTATATCTGAGAATAACACGGTAACAAAATTATATTTGATCTTCGTTGCCTTTCCCTTTGCCATTAATTCATCTGCTGTGTTCTTTGGCAGAACATTGGCAAGCAATGCCTCAGTTTTTTCCTTTTCAATTATAAGATCTTCTGTCCTTTTATTAATTATCTGCTCCAGCAAATATTGCTTCCGGGCAAACTTTAATTCCAAATGTTCATATAATGCCCAGATGATCAAAAAGAATAAAACCACATAAAGCACTATTGCCAGCCTTGAAAAAAACCATAATGGCTTTACCCTTATAAAGAGTGTAACCATCTCTCCAATTTTATTGTCAGAATTCCTGAACCAGACATGTAATGTATAGCGTCCTGAAGGGAGACTAGTATATTCCTTATAATTTCTATTTTGCCATGGAGATCTCTTTTTATCTAAACCCGCAAGGAAAAACTGATATTCATAATTATTTTCCGGTTTAAGCTCAATTGCAAAATTATTTTTCCTGAAACTCAGGACCACTTCCCTGTTCACGTAATGGCTCTGAGAATCAGAATCTGCTGATGAATATATTATAGAATCACCATCTGAAATGATCCGTGAAACAAAGGGAAATTCCTCTGAATTACCTGAAACCTGAGCTGTTAATGACTGAAAAAGTATTGTTAAAAAGAATAGAAAAATGCCTGACAAACTCAACTTTCTGAAACACTGCATACACTTAATAATTGCTTGATACCAATTCAAATGTACCAATTAACTTTAATTATTCATAAACTTTGAGTGCCTTTGTGTAACCCTTTGAGGTACTTTGCGGTTAAATAGATATTTTTAACGGTAATTTGAGATCCGATTATATGCAATTAGTATTCGCCTCAAACAATAAACATAAGATTAAGGAAATCAATAATGTCCTTGGGAATAGCTTTACTTTACTGAGCCTCAGCGATATTCATATGGAAGAGGATATTCCTGAGAAAGAACCAACCCTTGAAGGGAACGCACTTATGAAAGCAAGATATATCCAAAATGCAACAGGAATGAATGTTTTTGCTGATGACACTGGCCTTGAGATTGAAGCTCTGAATGGCCTTCCCGGAGTCCATTCTGCACGATTCGCCGGGGAGAACAAAGATTCCAATGCCAATATTGAAAAGGTTCTTTCTCTGCTTGGGAACACCAATAACCGAAAAGCAAGGTTCAGAACCGTTATTGCACTGATATTCAATGAAAATGAATATCTTTTTGAAGGGATTGTTCCCGGCACAATCATCAAAGAAAAAAGAGGGAAAGAAGGATTCGGATACGATCCTGTTTTTATTCCTGAAGGGAAAAACCTCACCTTTGCTGAAATGGGACTTGATGAGAAAAATACTATTTCCCACCGGGCAAGAGCTTTTGAAAAATTAAGATTGTTTTTATCCGGGTATACGATTCCAGACAATAATGGAGCCATTTAACTGTTTAATTTACTGATGAGAAGAATGCTGGCCATAACAGGATCTATGCTGTGTTTTCTTCAGCTGAACGGTCAGTTGCCGGTTGGATCATGGTCGGATCACCTTAGATATAATACTGCAAAAAATATTGCTGTCAGTTCGCATGAAGTCTTTGCATCAACCGGCTCGTCATTAATTGTTTATAACAAAGAGTTTGCTGATCTTAAAAAAATGTCACCAGTAAATGGCCTTTCCGAAACAGAGATCAGTACAATCGCCTGGTCAGAGGAAAATGATGTTCTCATTATTGCCTTTAAGAGCACAAATATCGACCTGGTTAAAAAAAACACAGTCTATAACATTCCGGATATTTATAACAAAAATATTCAGGGAAATAAGGAGATCAACAGGATCAGAATCTACGGGAAATATGCTTATCTGGCAACAAGCTTTGGAATAGTTGTTGTTGATCTGGTTAAGAGGGAGATTTACGACACATGGAGACCCGGTCCGGGATCTGATAACAATGAGGTTTTCGATATAGCGTTTGGAAATAATAAGGTTTATGCGGCCACAAACCTTGGAGTCTGGTATGCTGACATCTACAACCAGGGACTGGCCTATTTTGGAAATTGGAGCCATAATAATAATTTGCCCGATCCGAATTCAAGATGTACACTGACAATCTTTTCCGGGAACAAATTATATGTAAATGTTTCCCGGCCATCTTCAACAGGTGATTCAGTTTATATTATGGAAGGGGAAACCGCTCTTTTCTCTTTCAGTCCTGGTGTCTTAAACAGTTCATTCGATCCTGCACCTGACGGGTTTACTATTTCATCGCCAGGCTTTTTGAGGTATTATCATTCTGACGGATCTTTACAAAAAACAATCTCATCTTATGGATGGGGAATAACGAATATTTCACAGGGGATCATAGAAAATAATAATATCTGGTTGGCCGATATTAATTATGGCCTTATAAAAGGGGATATCATGGCAGATTTTAAAAGCTTTTCACTTCCGGGCCCGGTGTCAAATGATGTCCTAAATATTAATTCACAGGATGGCAAAACATTAATCTGCGGAGGAGGAACTGATAATGCATGGAATGGTCTGGGAAGAGCATATCAGGTTTCGGTCTATGAAAATAATCAGTTCACGAATTTTCTGTCAGGCAGTGTAAGCGATGCCATGAGATCCTGTATTGATCCTGATAACAGCAACCATTTTTTTGTGTCAACCTGGGGCAATGGATTGTTCGAGTACAGAAACAACGTAATGGTAAAGCACTATAACGAAACAAACTCTCCCTTACTGTCCGGTAACACCGGAAGCTCTGACATAAAAATTTGCGGTCTTGCAATGGATAAGTTGAAAAACCTCTGGATTACTCAGACAGGAGGTTCAGGGAGTATCAAAATACTGAAACCCGATGGCAGCTGGATTGTTTATCCTTTAACAATAGAAGCCCCTGTATTAGGAGATATTCTATCAACCGGAACTGGTCAGAAATGGATCATTCTGCCGGGAGGTTACGGTTTGTTTGTGCTCGACGATAATAATACTCCGGATGTTTTTACTGATGACAGTTATAAAAAGATACTTATTAAAGACTCTGACGGAAAAATCATCTCATCAGTTTTTTCAACTGCAGAGGACCTTGATGGAAATATCTGGGTTGGGACCGATCAGGGACCGGTTATCTATTATAATCCTGAAAAAGTCTTTGAGGATGATCTGAGGGCTTACAGGATAAAAATACCTCGTAATGATGGAACAGGTCTTGCTGATTATATGCTTGGTAGTGAAACAATTACCTCAATATCTATAGATGGGGCTAACAGAAAATGGCTGGGGACTACCAGTTCCGGAGTTTATCTGTTATCGCCTGACGGCACAAACATGCTGAAAAACTTCAATAAACAGAATAGCCCTTTATTCTCTGATTCTGTTGTCAGCATTTCCGTAGATAATAAATCAGGGGAAGTCTGGTTTGGAACATCAAATGGTGTTTTATCGGTAAGAGAAGTAGCCACAACCGGAGCTCAGGAATTTACTAAAGTCTATTCTTTTCCGAATCCGGTCAGGGAAGACTTTACCGGGAATGTTACAATAACAGGCCTGGTAAGGGACACCCGGATAAGGATCACAGATGTCAGCGGCAATCTGGTTTTTGAGACAGTGTCTGAAGGAGGTCAGGCTTCGTGGGACCTTACGACATATAATGGTCGTCGGGTTACGACAGGAGTTTATCTTGTTTTCTGTGCAAGTAACGATGGTTCACAATCATTCGTAACGAAAATACTTGTGATCCGATAAGGAGCTATCCTGTTATCAGGCTCTGTATCCTCTCAATCTGAAGTTTTTTGTTTACCTCCCTCAGGCTTCTGGCTGTTTTTGTAAAATACTGATGCCCCGAAATAAATTTAACCTGTATCTTATTCCATTCATTCAGCTCTTTCATCTTGTTTTGTGCTTTTAACTCTTCAAAAAGAGTGTTCGAAACAGGAATGAAATCACTTCTCCCCAGATAATCAAGATCTGAGTCACAGATAATTTCCTCAAGAAGGTTAGTCGGTTTCGGCGGCATTTTTGTAGCCATTATGATCGAACATATCCGCTCAATCTGTTCCGGAGAGTAATTGTAAACAGGGAGCATCTCTCTTGCAAGTTGATCTCCGTAATATTCATGATTATCATACGTTATAGTATGGCCCGCGTCATGAAAAAGTCCGGCTGTCTTCAGAAGCAGGATCTCTTCATCGGAACAACCTTCTGCCCAACCAATTAATTCAACCTCGGTAACTACGTCTACTGTATGTTTAACATTGTGATAAAACAAATAATCAGGCAATTCTTTTTCAAGTTTGTCAAGAATTATCTCCTGGATGTCAGTAAACTGAATCAGTCCGAATTTTATTTTGAATGATTGGTTTGGAACAATTCCCTTACCATTAACCGAGAACTCAGGCTTTAAGCCCCTCACCCTATACATCTGAAGGTCACCCTTATACTTAACAGGAAGTTTGCCAAAATACTCACAATCAAAGAATTCCTTAACTAGTTCGTAAGTCATTACTGAAATAAGAATAGAGCCTTTTCCCGATACAGCCTCGACACGGCTTGCGGTGTGAACCGTATCGCCTTTAATATCATAGTTAATTTTCTTCTTACCTGATATTGAAGCAGTAACAGGACCTGTATGGATCCCGATTTTCAACTCCCATAACCTGGTAACCTTACCTCTCTTATTCAATTCATATTTTTCAAGATAATTGCGCATCTCCATTGCAGCCATTACAACATCAATGGGATTTGTAATATTTTTAACAGGTATTCCTCCGGAACACATGAATGTATCCCCGATAGTCTTTATTTTTTCAATTTTTAATCTTGCGACAATGGCTTCAAATTCGAAAAATATCTCATCAAGCTCATCCATGACAGATACAGAATCAATTCCCTCAATAAGTTTTGAAAAACCATGAATATCGGCGAACAGGACTGTCGCCATGTTAAATTTGAACGACTTTTCCTTCTTTTCTGTCTCCCCCTCCTCCTTTAATCCTCCGGGAGAAAGTTTTTCATAAAGAGCTTTGACTTTTTCATTTTCCCTGGTCAGCTTCTCGTTAAGTTTTTCCAGTTTCTTGGTTTGCTCTTCAAGTTCCTGGTTTTGCTTAGCCAGCCTGGCAATCCGTTTAATAAGCTCTTCGTTATTGGTTGCTGTCATAATGCAGTTGATTGACCAGTAAATATAATAATTTTATATTTGAATAAATCTTTGGTTACCATGATTGAGAAGGCGAGGGGTATAATACTTCACCAGATAAAATACACTGACACAAGTGTTGTAGCTCAGTTATATACACGGGAATTCGGAAGACAGACCTTCCTTATTAAAGGTATGAGGAGCAGGAAATCAGGGAAACACAATGTATTCTTTCAACCCCTGTTTGTACTTGACCTGGTATTTTATTACAAAGAATCACGTGGCATGCAGGTTCTGAAAGAGTTTACAGTTTCTTATTCTCCTTCGGGCTTTTATTCTGATGTAAAAAAGAGTTGTATCGCTGTTTTTCTTGCTGAAGTTCTGACTTCCGTTCTGAAAGAGGAGAGTCCTCATGTCGGGCTGTACGATTTCATTGAAGATTCTTTGATATATTTCGATAAGTGTAAAACCGGCTATACAAATTTCCATATTGCTTTTTTAATCGGACTCAGCAGTTTTCTTGGTTTTGAACCCGGAATCAGAACTGATGTCAATAATAAATATTTTGACATGCTTAATGGAACTTTTGTTCCTGTACCACCAGTTCATGGAAACTATGCAGATGCCGGGATATCAGGTATTCTGGCCGAATTTTTTACAACCTCGTATGATCTCATGAGCAATATCCCGCTTACAGGTACACTTAGAAATGAAGTTCTTGAAAATATCATTAAGTATTATACCATTCACCTTCCGGGACTGAAAAAGATAAATTCACTTGAAGTGCTGAAAGAGATTTTCAGTTAGATGTGAAACAAACCCTGAATTATTTTTCTCTATCTTTAGTCCTCAAACTGATGCTATACTGATGGCGATAATACCTTCGATAGTTAAATGGCTTAATATCAAGCGAATAAATCAAATTGAGTTATTTAAAAAATATCCCGTCAAAACCCAGGAGGAGACATTATACAAGATACTTGCGAAAGCATCTGCAACTGAATGGGGGAAAAAATTCGGTTATGCATCAATCTCTTCAATACAGGAATATCAATCAAGGGTTCCTGTTCAGACATATGAAGAACTTATTCCATCCGTCGAAAGACTTCGAAAAGGAGAAAAAAACCTTCTATGGCCTGGAGAAATTAAGTGGTTTGCTAAATCGTCAGGGACAACCTCAGCCAAAAGCAAATTTATTCCTTTGAGTCATGAGGCTCTTCAGGATTGTCATTACAGAGCCGCCAAAGATACACTGATCATTTATGCATTAAATAATCCTGATACAAGGATCTTCTCCGGTAAAGGCCTTATACTGGGTGGAAGTCACAGGATAAATCAGTTCAGTAATCATTCCCTTTATGGCGATCTGTCAGCAATACTTATTGAAAATGCACCTGCCTGGGTTGAATTAGTCAGAATACCAAAAAAGAAAATTGCTCTGCTTGATGATTTCGAAGAGAAGCTGGACCTGATTACAAAATCAACAATAAATGAAAATGTTACGAATATATCCGGTGTCCCTTCCTGGTACCTTACCTTAATAAAACATATACTTGCATATACTGGAAAGTCTAACCTTCTCGATGTATGGCCGAACCTTGAAGTATTTTTCCATGGAGGCATCAGTTTTACTCCATATCGTGAGCTGTATAAGAAACTGATTAATGGCAACCAGATGAATTACATGGAAACTTATAATGCATCCGAAGGGTTTTTTGGAATCCAGGATGATCCAACCATAGCCGATATGCTTCTTATGCTTGATTATGGGATTTTTTATGAATTCATCCCCGCTGATAAGATCACAAGGGTTTCACCCCCTGTCTATACAATAGGGGAAGTTGAAACCGATGTAAATTATGCAATAGTCATTTCTACCAACGGTGGTCTCTGGAGATATCTCATTGGTGACACAATTGTCTTTACCTCTGTTAATCCTTTCAGGTTTTACATATCAGGCAGGACAAAGCATTTTATTAATGCTTTTGGCGAGGAGGTTATTATTGACAATGCTGATAAAGCTCTTGAGTAGGCCTGCAAATCGACAGGTGCAATAATTTCAGATTATACAGCCGGACCGGTTTATATGGGGACATCTTCAAAAGGAACACATGAATGGCTTATTGAATTTGAAAAAGATCCGGATGACATCAATCAGTTTATCAATGTTCTGGATAGTACTCTGAAATCCATTAATTCGGATTACGAAGCCAAACGATTCAAGGATATTAATCTTGTTATGCCAATTGTAAGATCAGTTCCGGCAGGAACATTTAACAAGTGGCTTAAATTTAAAAACAAACTGGGAGGTCAGAATAAAGTACCAAGACTTTCAAATTCACGGGAATATATTGAAGATCTGTATAATATTGCAGATATAAGAAGTGCCTAAAGTGCCTTGAATGCCTTGAGTATTTAAAGTTTTATTGCTGCCATGACGGTCAAAATTCATAATCCATTTTATAACTTTAGGCACTCTAGGCACACCAAACTTTAGGCACTTTTTTAAACTTGCTAAAACTGCAAAATTTGTGTCAATTTTTACTAATTTTATAAACTGTTAAATATAATAATCTGACCTATGCATATAGCAATTGCAGGTAATATTGGTTCGGGCAAAACTACCCTCGCAGGACTGCTTGCCAAACATTATGGCTGGACACCTCATTATGAAGATGTTGAGGATAATCCTTATCTGAACGATTTTTATGAAGATATGCAGCGCTGGTCGTTTAACCTGCAGATTTATTTTCTTAACTCACGTTTCAGACAGATACTTGATATAAGAAAATCAGATAAAACAATTGTCCAGGACAGAACAATTTACGAAGATGCCTATATTTTTGCCCCAAACCTTCATTCAATGGGATTGATGTCGACACGGGACTTCGATAATTACTCAACACTTTTTAAAATGATGAGTTCACTCATCCAGCCACCTGATCTTCTTCTTTATCTCAGGGCCTCGGTTCCCACGCTTGTTAACCAGATACAGAAACGGGGCCGGGAATATGAAAACTCAATACGTATCGATTATCTTAAGAGGCTGAATGAACGTTACGAAGCATGGATACAATCCTATAATCTTGGCAAAGTTCTGATCATTGAGGCCGATCATTATAATTTCCCGAATAATAAAGATCACCTAAGCGAAGTAATTGATAAGATCGATGCTGAACTGCACGGTTTGTTTTAGATATATTATTGTTAATTTGTGTTTAATTCCCAGTCTTTATTGTTTATCCTGCTGCAATTCTGATGATATTTCACACTAAACTATTGATTAAACTTTTCAATTATCATGAAAACAATTAAATCTTTTATCAGCATTATTATTTTGTTATTGTTTGCGATAAGCTCCCAGGCACAGATTGACCTAAGCAAACAGGCACCAATTGATCCTGATTTTCGAATCGGGAAACTTGATAACGGACTTACCTACTTTATCAGGCAAAATAAAGAACCGGAGAAAAGGGCAAGCTTTTATATAATTCAGAATGTCGGAGCAATTCTGGAAAATGACGATCAGAATGGTCTTGCTCATTTCCTTGAACATATGGCATTTAACGGAACTGAACATTTCCCGGATAAGGGGATAATAAACAGCCTCGAAAAGCACGGTGTCGCATTCGGAAGCAACATAAATGCGGGTACCGGATTTGATGAGACTGTGTACAACCTGACAAACGTACCTGTTGATGCCCCGGGGCTGGTTGACTCATGCCTTCTTATTCTTAACGATTGGTCTGATTTTATTTCATTAACTGATAAGGAAATTGATCTTGAGCGCGGGGTAATCGGAGAAGAATGGCGTACAAGTAAAAACGCAAGCAGACGAATGATCTTTGAGGTAATACCTGTCGTTTTGAAAGGATCAAAATATGCTGAAAGAGATATTATAGGGAACATCGATGTCATTAAAAATTTCCCGTACAACACCCTGCGGAATTTTTATCACGACTGGTACCGTACCGACCTTCAGGCAATTGCAATAGTTGGCGATATCAATGTTGATGAGATTGAAACAAAAATTAAAGCCCTTTTCTCAAAAATACCTGCAGTTGAAAATCCTGCTCCCAGAGGTTTTGTTAAAGTGCCTTATCATAAGGAGACCAATTTCGTTCTGGCGACCGATAAAGAGGCTCCTCAGACCTCAGTTTCAGTTGTGGTACTTCATGAAGGTGTAGCCCGCGAGAACAAGAACCTGAATTACATGCGCGACAGTCATGTAACTTCACTTATGAATGCAATGATTAACACAAGGATCAGTGAACTTCTCCAAAAGGGAAATCCGTCTTTCGTCTCCGGATCAGTCTCATTCGGTGAATATTTTGCCAGAGGGTACAATGCATTTTCCATAACGGCCGCTGCCCGTAAAAATGAGGAGGCCATTGCCCTTGAAGCAATTTATACGGAAGCTGAAAGAGCCAGAAGGTTCGGGTTCACAAATGGCGAACTGGAACGTGCAAAAGCTACAATGCTTTCATCGTTTGAAAACTATTATAAGCAAAAGGATAAGATAGATAATGATACTTACGTTGAAGGAATCCAAAGTTACTTTCTTACAGGAGAACCTCTGACATCAATTGATTTTGATTTTGAGTTTTTAAAAGAAGTACTCAAAGGCATTACTGCTGATGAAGTCTCAAAAAAATTCAAAGATGTAATGATTGATGAGAACAGGACTATAATCGTACAGGGACTTGAGGGTGATGATGTCAAACACCTGACAGAACATGAGGCTCTGGAAATTATCAAAAAGGTAAAAGATTCTCAGCTTACTCCTTATGAAGATACAGCCCTGGGTGAATCCCTTGTGAAAGAAGATCTACATGGATCAAAAATTATCAGGACTGTTCCCCTTCCGCAGTTCGATGCGGTAGAATGGACCCTTGGAAATAATGTAAAAGTTGTTTACAGGAAAGCCGATTATGAGAAGGACAATATTCTCCTTTCTGCTTTCAGTTTCGGAGGAATTTCAAAACTTGATAATAATCTTGTTTTACCTGCCAATCTCCTAAGTCCTATAGTAATGATGTATGGGACAGGCGATTATGACAATATTACATTACAAAAAATGATGGCGGGGAAAAAAGCATCCGTATCGGTATCACTGAGCGAAACTACTGAATCAATCAGCGGATCATCAACACCAAAGGATTTTGAAACCATGATGCAGCTACTTTATCTGCGCCTTGCCCACCCCAGATTTGATAAGGATGCACATAGTGCAATTATTGGACGGTATGCTTCTCTTATCGGGAACATGGAAAAAGATCCGAATAAAATAAAAAGTGATAGTGTCTCCCTGATTACAACAGGCTACAATCCAAGAACACCCATCCTGACAAAAGAGAACATAGATAAGATAACCCTGGACGATATTCAGAGAATCTACACTGATAGGTTCAACAGTGCTGATGAATTTACCTTTTTTATAGTTGGGAATATTGAACAAGAAATAGTTATCCCCATTGTTGAAAAATATATCGGTTCCTTGCCGGTTCTTGGTCGTAAAGAGACATGGATCGACAGGAAAGTGGAGCAACCAAAAGGTAAAATCACCAAGGAGATAAGCCTCCCGCTTACAATACCAAAATCAACAGTATTCCTGGCTTTTACTGAAGACATGAAATATGATCCCAAAAACTATCTTGGACTCGAAGTTATCCAAGGCATTCTAGACATAGTTTATACCGAAAAGGTCAGGGAAGATGAAGGAGGGACTTATGTAGTGGGGGTTAATCTGTCAGCACAGAAGAGACCAATTCAAATTGGTGAAGGTATTATATCATTTGATTGTGACCCGGCACGTGCCAATGATCTTAAGGCAATAATTTATCGTGAACTGGATAACCTGATTAAAAATGGCCCGAGCAAGGAGAATCTCGACAAATCAGTTAATAATCTCCTTAAGACCAGAGAAGAAGGCAAATTGCATAATGCTTACTGGATGGGAACTTTAACAAGGTATTACAGCTATGGGATTAACAGTAACGATCCAGCAAATTATGAAAACATATTAAAGTCTTTCACAGATAAGGATATTAAAAAGATTGCAAAAAAAATGTTCAAAAAAGCAGATGTTGTTGATCTGATCTTTAAACCGGCATGATGATCACCCCTAAATCCACTAAAGGGGACTTATTGAATAACATGTATTTATATACCCCCTTCAAGGGGCAGGGGCTGAACTAAGAGAGAGTATTTTAATATTATTAATATTTGAAAAATTGATCATTTTGTAATTAAATATTACCTTGCCAATCATAATAAATCATAATTACTATGAGCTCCACACGCAGAAATTTCATTAAGACTGCATCCGTAATGGCTGCAGGATCTGTAATATCCTTAGATGCATTATCAGCAGCCAGAAGCAAAGTTGCTGCAAACGATAAGATCAGGGTTGGCCTCGTCGGAGCTAATGGAATGGGATTCAACGATCTGACATCCTTCCTGAAGAATCCGGAAATAGAGTGCATTGCATTATGTGACATTGACCGCAATGTCCTTAACAAGCGCACCGATGACCTGGTTAAGCTCAACTTCCCTAATCCAAAACTTTATGTTGATTACCGGAAGATGCTCGAGAACAAAGATATTGATGTTGTTATTATTGGTACACCTGACCATTGGCATTGTCTTATTCTTGTAGATACTCTCGAAGCCGGGAAACATATTTATGTTGAAAAACCTATAGGTAATTCCATTGCCGAGATAAACATAATGCAAAAAGCCGTGAAAAAACACGGGAAAATAGTTCAGGTTGGCCAGTGGCAGAGAAGTCAACCTCATTTTGTTGATGCCATCAACTATCTGAAATCCGGCAAACTGGGACGGATACGTACATGCAAGGCATGGTCTTACGTTGACTGGAAAGGTGCTGTACCAAAAGTGCCTGATACACCTGTACCCGATGGTGTTGACTACGATATGTGGCTTGGTCCCGCTCCAAAGCGTCCCTTCAACAAAAACCGCTTTCACTTTACATGGCGATGGTATTGGGAATATGCCGGCGGACTTATGACTGACTGGGGTGTGCACCTCATTGACTACATATTATATGGCATGGGAAAAACGGTTCCGACATCGGTGATGGCAATTGGTGGAAAATATGCTTTCCCCGATGATGATATGGTTACTCCCGATACAATGACTGCAGTATATGACTTCAAAGATTTCACAATGATCTGGGAACATACCATAGGTATTGGCCTTGGAAACTGGAGAAGACCTCACGGTATGTCGTACGTGGGCGAAAATGGAACCCTTGTTCTCGATCGTAACGGCTGGGAGGTAGTACCTGAGAAACAAAAGATTGAAGCTCTTCCTGTTCAGAAGAATGTGGGTGTAGGTCTCGATCTCCATGTCAGGAACTTCCTCGATTGCCTGAAAAACAATACTCCTCAGAAACTTAATGCTGGCATTGACATTGGAAAAAGTGTGGCCCTCGTAACCCAGATGGGGAATATTGCATACCGTACAGGTGAGAAAGTATATTGGGATGATACTAAACAGTCATTTAAGACCGAAACGGCAAACAAGCTTATTACACCTGTTTACAATAACGGCTGGAAATTGCCAAAATATTAATGCAATAAGAATATTAAGTTTTGAAAGCTGCCCGGATTACTTTGTTAATACCGGGTTTTTTCTTGTGCAAAAGTTATGACTGGTATCTTTATAAACTTTTATGGGACCGACCTTATATTTATAAGATTATTCAGCCAGAATCAGATCAATTTTTCTCAGTTCCTCATCACTGAAATTAAGGTTATTAAGGGTTTCCAGGTTATCGTCCAGTTGTTTGACACTACTTACACCAATAAGAACAGATGTCACCCTTGAGTCCTTCAGTAACCATGCAATAGCCATCTGGGCAAGAGACTGATTACGGCCGGCGGCAATTTCATTTAGCTTACTTGCTTTCGAAATTCTGTTATCGGTTACATCTTCAATCTTTAAAAATCCATGTGGCTTGTATGCCCGAGAATCTTTCGGAATCCCCTTCAGATACTTGTCAGTTAGCAGCCCCTGAGCCAGTGGTGAAAAAGCAATGCACCCGATTCCTGTTTTTTCAAGTACATCAAGTAACCCATCTTCAACCCATCTTTCAAACATCGAATATTTTGGCTGATGAATAAGACAATTTACACCCATCTCTTTAAGTATCTGTGCTGCCTTTTCGGTCAAGTCTGCCGGATAGCTTGAAATTCCGGCATATAATGCTTTGCCCTGGTGAACAGCCTGAGCAAGCGCTCCCATTGTCTCTTCAAGAGGAGTTTCAGGATCGGGACGATGAGAATAGAATATATCAACATAATCCAGTTGCATTCTTTTAAGACTCTGGTCAAGGCTGGCAAGGAGATATTTTCTCGAGCCGAAATTGCCATAAGGTCCCGGCCACATCTCCCATCCTGCTTTAGTGGAAATAATTAATTCATCCCGTAATGAACTGAAATCCTTTTTAAGTAATATTCCAAAGTTCTCTTCTGCTGATCCTGGAGGCGGACCATAATTATTTGCAAGGTCGAAATGAGTTATTCCGTGATCAAAAGCTTTCCATAATATTTCCCGGAAATTCTCAAAAATGTCAACTGAACCAAAGTTATGCCATAAGCCAAGAGAAATCTCGGGTAATCTGATTCCGCTTTTTCCGCAACGCCGGTAATTCATCTTATCATAACGCTCTTCTGAAGGATTGTAAATCATAATACTTTAAGTTGAGTGAGAAATATTGGTCATTTCAATCTGTTAAATCAGATTGAATAATCTTTTCTATGGTTTTTTTTATTTCTGCAAATCGTTCTTTATCCATTCTGGCACCTACAATCTCAATAACTTTGCCTGCCAAAAGAGAACCGATAAGTCCGCATTTTTCCAGGTCCATACCATTTGCAAATCCGTACAGGAAACCTGAGGCATAAAGATCACCTGCCCCTGTAGTATCGTTACATGTAACAGGAAGGGAACTGATCTTTATTCTTTCTTCTCCCTTTTTAAGCCATGATCCTTCAGCACCTACTTTTAAAATAACAACTTCACTGGAACCTGATAAATGATTAAGAGCTTCTTCAGGTATTAAACCGGTAAACGCTTTGGCCTCAAGTTCATTGGCAAAAAGAATATCAACATATTCTTCTACAACTTTTTTAAATTCCTTAAGATGGGCTTCAACCACATTATAGCTTGCCAGATCGAGAGCTATCAGCATATTATTCTCTTTTGCAAACCTGCAAACAGATTCAACAAGTTGCAAATTATTGATCAGGTATCCCTCAAGGTATAGAATATCGTATCCATCAAACAGACTGGGTTTAAGATCGTTGGCATTCAATTCCACGGCAGCCCCAAGGTGGGTGGCAAATGTTCTTTCTGAGTCAGGAGTAATAAGGGCTATAGCTGTTCCGGTAACCGTGTTCCGTTTGAACAATTGGGTATTAACCCCGGCACTCTTCATATCTTTCTCAAAAAAATCACCGGTTTCATCTTTACCAATAGCCCCGATAAATCCTGTTTCAACTCCTAACATGGCCAATCCATGAATGGTATTTGCTGCCGAACCTCCTGAAGAATATGTTCTTTTAAAAATTATTGTTTCGGCTTTAACTCTTTCAGATTTTATCTTGTCGACCAGTTGCATACTACCTTTTGGCAATTCAAATTTTTGTAGTATCTGATTGTCATCGATAAGCGTCATTACATCTACCAGAGCATTACCAATACCCAGAACCTTTTTCATTTTAAAAATTTTCATCAAAGATATTGCTTAATTCACGAAAAGCCCTTATTTTTGGCACGCTAAAACATAGCAAGTTATTTAAAAATAAATTCCTCAGTAGCTCAATTGGTCAGAGCGGTCCCGAAGCGTCGGGATTAATCCGCAGGTCAACTTCAAAACAAAGAAATAAAGACATAATCCTCAGTAGCTCAGTTGGTTAGAGCGGCGGACTGTTAATCCGTAGGTCGTAGGTTCGAGCCCTACCTGGGGAGCAAAAAAAGAGGATTTCTCCTCTTTTTTTTGCTGCTATGTTCTACATATATATTATTTATTCAGAGAGTGCTGATAAGTACTACATTGGTCATACTAATGATCCTGACAGAAGACTTGAGGAACATAATACTGTCATTAAGAACAATTATACATTAAAGTATAGGCCATGGATTCTGAAGGGTTGTTTCTCAGTCTCACAATCGCGTGGTGAAGCAAGAAGGATTGAGAACTATCTTAAAAAAATGAAAAGTCGGGTTTTTATCGAGGATTTAATAAAATGCCCTGAAGAATTCAGTACAATAATTAAAAGGGTTAGAGCGGTCCCGACTAGTCGGGATTAATCCGTAGGTCGTAGGTTCGAGCCCTACCTGGGGAGCAAATACAGACAAATAAAGCCTTGATACACCATAATATCGAGGCTTTATTGTTTGTGTCTACTGAAACTATACTGAAACATTTCCAGGTTTTAAGCTATTAATGTGATATGCCCCAAGTTCCCAGGGATGGTGAAACGTGGGATTTTGGGGTAGATAATAACTGGAAGATCTTTTTACCTGCTTCGTACTTACACTATTTGAAAGATAAATTATATTCTTTAGGCACTTTGCTCCTTGGCTAATTGACTTTTTCAAATATCGTGAAAAAGACATTAATGATACACCCTGCAGGTGTTGTGTTATTGTTTTAAGTTTTCTTTTAGAAGCGCAATTATAGGATTAAGGTCTCCTTTTTCAGTTACAGGATATCCTGTCCATTTTCTTTCATGATCATAAGTATAGATTAAAAATAATTTTCTTCTTGGCGCCAGGTATGAAAAAACTTTCCCGGACTCTTTAAGAGAAATGTCATACTTAATAGGTTCAATTAAGATGTTTGTCTTATCCTAAGATCTGATTTCATCGAGTAAGTCTTTGGCAATCTTCCTTAAGTCGCTATTAGTTATATAATTAAGCCTATCATCAAGATTATAGTTTTCAATTACCTCTAAGGTCGAAGGAATAGTGATTTCAGAAAAAATCGGAATAATTTCATCGGAATTATCTATTGTTATACATTTTACAGTAAACAATGATAATGGTAAATCAATCCCATTTACATTGGTTTATGGTTTAAATCCTAACTATAAATACGATAAAAAAACATTATATGAGGAATATACTTTATTCTGCGAAAAATTTCCTGATGTTCCTTCTCAGTTAGTTTTTACCAAATTCCTGAAGATTTGGGCACATGGTAATAACTTAATTCCAGAAGAAAAACATTCAAATGATGACCGTAGCTTTGAATTTAGGTCCAAATAAAACCATTTCATCCAAAATAATTCGCCCTATCTCTCTGAAAATGAGTGATTGGGCGAATTGGGCGAGTATTTCACTATTATTTTTAATTACTAATACTCCTCTCTCCATAATTTCATCTATTATTATCAAACAACAATAAAAAAATAGATATTAATAGAAAAACTCTCACCCATTGCCCCCAATTGCTTATAATCAGTGTTTTACATAGGTGAATTGGGGCATTTTGCCATCTAACGAAAAACCATCAATTAAAATCCCATGCTATACATACTCCAAAGAGGAACCTTCATCTCTTCCCATCTCTTCATGGCAGCATATGCAAAATTGTTAGTATAAGAAGTAACATATTGTTTAGCCTCATCATTTTTGCCAGCTTTAACCAGGTTCACTACCTTTTTTTCAACAATTGGAACCTCCTCAAATGCTTTATCTTCAAGTTCTTTAACAGCAGGTTCAATTAGTGTTCTTCCATTACCCCAGTTTATTATTGCGAGTCTATTGGTTTCGCGGAATGACCATATTGCTGCATCGGTTCTAAATCTCTGCTGTCCGCAAATACTAAAAGATTCCGGTAACTTCAGGACTCCTGAAAAGATAGGTATTCTTGGACTCAGGGCCGGATTGTCGAATGAAAACCATGCTACCGCACCGACTTCATCAGGTAACCAGCTTCGGCACTGAATAATGTGTGAATAGGAACAAAAGTTTTGTGCGATGGTGTATCTATTTGCGACAACTCCAGGTTTAAGCTCGTTTAGTAATCTTCGTAGATCCATGCTCATCCAGTTGTTGACAGCAGGTGATTTGATTTTCTCCTCAACTTCATTTCCCTTGTCATCTTTATTCTTAACAGTTATAAGTAAGTTTTTTGTCATATCCCATTGGGTACCTTCATAAGTTTCCCTGAAATATTTAATCACATCACGAGGGGATAATTTCTTTTCTGGTTTTACTGAGAATGGCAGTTCTGTTGTATCATTAGAAAGTTTAAGGGAAGGAGCCAATGTACTTAAAATATAAAATTCACGAGTACCAAAAGGCTTTCCCATAGAACTAATTAGCTTCCAGAACTTCAATGGCTCTTTACCATCCCAATAACCCAGATTTTTAGCTACTTTTTGTAAGTCGGTACGATACATAAAGAGATCAGGGTTATTGAAGTCAATAGTGGATATCCTTGGAATATTGGCTGATACACCAACATGATCATCTGGAATCCTGGCTGCACACCAGATAGCTGAAGGTTTTCCTTTTCCTGATCCAGCAATTTCCAATTGCCAGACCTCTTTTGGATCAGCAATAGTAATGCATTCGGCATAGTCCCCATATCCATATTCTTCGGCAAGTTTACCGATAAGTGCTATTGCTTCTCTTGCTGTTCTGCAGCGTTGCAAAGCAATTTTTTCAAGCTCCTCAATATAGAACATTCCATCTTTGTTCCTAAGTTCCAGCCTTCCGACAATTGTCGTTTCACCTATTGCTAACTGTTTCTCATTCAGACAAGGATAAGCAGTATTAAGGAAGGCATATGTCTCTACTACCTCTGGAATCTCTCCAGTCTTTGTAACGTTCCGCATATCCCAGGATGTCTCCCTGGGCACAAGCATACCTGAGTAGACAGCATGAATAGCTCCCTTTTCATATTTAGTGTGTGGGAAAACTTCCAGCCATGTTCTGTAAGGGCCATCGCAAGTATGAGAAGTAATTACCGAACCATCAGTAGTAGCAAGTCTTCCGACCATAATACTGGTACAGTTTCCAAGAGGACTTTGACTTTCAACATCAGTATTAAGGTTTTGAGCTTGAGTTAAAATCGAAAAGTTCAGCAGGAAAATCCAGATTAACCAATAGTTTTTGGAAAGAGTTTTTTTCATAGATATTAATTTAAGGTTCGATTGTTCAAACATTACTATGTTAAAATTACTTTAAAATAAGCACTTAAGAGTTATACTGATAAATAAATAACAGGTACTTTTCATAATACCTCGGGTACTTAGCCAGGGAGATTGAAGTATACCACACTTACCTGAAAAAAATCTCGAAAATGGAAGAGGTACTTTTTTTAATATACCTGAATTCATTTTGAAAAGTATACCCTCCACTATCTTGAGGTAGTCAGAACCATAAAATAATTTGTTTGGATTGAATTTATTTATTTCTGAAATTTGATATTCAGCATTTCCCTCAATAACTATCCAAACAGTAGGTTTATTGCAGCGAGACATTTTTATTCCACACTTATAGGAGATGTTTTTTATTATTAAAAAGGAGGTTCACCCATAAACATTAATTCCTCTACATCCGTAGCCAGATATAAGGTAATTATTATTACTACAATCATTAATATAAAATAAACATATCTGGATACACCTAAAGCCTTCACATCCTTTATGGGTAGTTTAAATGCAATAAAACCGGCAAATAGGATTCCTATTATTATGATTATATAAAATGTAGCTCGGTCTCTTTTTGTATCTTTTAATGAACTATAATTTTCTTTTTTGATTTTTGCACCTTCTACAGATCCTTCTACATTAATTTGAGTTTTATCAGTCCCATTATAAATAACCTGAATTTTAAATCCATATCCTGAATCAAAAAAATCCCAACTAATTATGAGTTTATTTTTAATTGGCAAAAGCTTAAAATTAAAGAGTTATTAAAGTGGATTTCATCTGATAGTCTATTAATCATCGACAAATTGGGTATTTTACGAAGAATTTACACACCATTCTTCGTCATCTGCCTGGTAGACTTCCTGAGATCAAACAAGGTGAAAAAGTCTCTGTAGATGCCATTAAATTGACTGTAGAGATCAAGTAAGTGTTCATTATTAAAGGGACAGCTTATTATATCATTTATTTCAAAATAATCCTTGAGAACTAAAAATCAACAGTGCTAAGTCCATTCACCAGATCCCTCGACGGAGGGATCTTGGTGGAGTGGATAAAAAATAAAGTTGACTTGTATAATATTTATTCCGTAACTTTATTAGAATCAAGTCCTTTTTCATTTTCTTACTTATTTGCCAAATAAATTTTTTAGAAACAAATCCTTCTTTTCAATTATATAAATATTAATTCTAACGTCTTTT
>JBGOZX010000049.1:0-26929 GCA_041480425.1 Bacteroidia bacterium | reverse complement strand
CCGCTTGTGCCAATACGGCTGAATGCACCATTTATGTCACGGCTCCCACCCGGAAGGGCTGTAAAACCGCTTTCATTCGTCGCTCCTGAATTAGGACTTTGCCAATGAGTTGTTCCGCTTTCTTTCAGCTTGTCGCCTGCATTCAGGCTTTCCGGATTTGACAGAGGTGCACCTGGATCCAGGAATAATATCAACTGATGCCATTCTGCATCGGTAGGCGCATGCCAGCCGGTTGGGCATAGGTTCCCTGTGCTTAATGTGTACCAATTATAAAGCGCACCATACGTATCTTTATAGGTCGCTGCGTTATTATTATACCAACAATATGCACCATTGCTAAGCCCACTCCAGACAGTATTGTCAGTTACGTTGGGGATAACAGTGCCATCCTGATACTTCGTCACCTTAAGGTTTTCTTTCAACCATACCTGAGTACCTATTTTAACTGTATTATAAAGGTTGCCGTCTATATCAGCAATCATTGTATTAAAAGTAATCTGATTTCCATAAGCTGTACCTGCACTATTGGTAGCATAAGCACGCTCATAGTAAGTTGTACCTGGTGATAATCCGGTCAGATTACTGGCAAAACTACCGGTACCAGTGCCATCAGTCGTATGTGAATCTGTAATTGAAGGATTTGTAGTTATACCCCAACAAATACCCCTTGCAGTTATGGCACCACTTCCATCAGAAGTTATATTTCCCCCTGATACTGCTGTTGTTGAAGCAATTGAAGAAGGTACGGTCGTTGTAAGTGTTGCTAAAAGTACCGGGTTTGTGGTAAATGAAACCTCATTCCCATATCCGGTACCGGCGCTGTTGGTGGCATAGGCTCTTACATAATAAATTGTATTGGCTGTCAAACCTGTTATGCTACTTGTGAAACTTCCAACTCCTGTGCCATCAGTTGTATGAGATCCTGCAACTGTGGGATTGGTTGAATTACTCCAGCATGCTCCACGGGCAGTTACAGAAGCACCACCGTCGGATGTTATGTTTCCACCCGAGACTGTACCTGTCTGGGTAATTCCTGAGACATTTACTGTTGTAAGAACAGGTGGTGTTGGATCTTTTTCTTTCTTGCAGGAATTCATGATTGGTATAATACCAGCAGTAAGAAAAACAATGACTGTGATTTTCAGAAAGTATTTCATTTTCATAATGGATTCAGATTAAAATCTTCCTACTCTATTAAAGGATTTTCGGATTCCTCCTTAAGGTGATCATTTTTTCAGAAAAGTTTTGTGCAGTAAAAATGCTAAAACAAAAAAAAGAGATGCATAATGCGTATTATCTGTACTGGTAAAATCATATATTTGTAAATGTATAATAATATTTTTTATTTAAGGATATGTTTTGTTATTATAATATTCTGAAATTCATGCTGTTAATAAATTAACAACAAAGTCGTATGGGTAGTTATTTCTTATTTGTAGTTTGAATAAGCTGTTTAGATTACTGCAGCTGAATACTTTAAATGGGAAAAATAGAAACGGGTTTTTTATTTTCTGCTTTCACCTTGCAACATTGTATCCTAGTATTTAAGGGGAAAATAAATTTGATAATTGTCAAAAATCATGGAAAATAATTCAGTTGGGAGCACTGCTCCGGTTTACACCCTGAGTACTACCGCAGGTCTTTCAGGAATCCCTGTTCATTCGATAAGGCAATACATTGACAAGGGATTGATTATTCCGTTCAGGAAAAAATCCAACCGGAATTTATTTTCTCAGGTGGATATTTTGAGGCTTAAATTTATTCATAAATTACTGGATGAAGAAGGATTAAATATTGCCGGGATCAAGACTTTACTGGCTCTTATTCCCTGCTGGGCAATCCGAGAATGCTCTGATGAGGAGCGTGAAGAATGCCAGGCTTTTCATAGTGATGCTTATCCCTGCTGGGAAGCATCAGAAAAGGGAACACTCTATAAGAATACTAATTGCAGGGAATGTGAAGTTTATCGTATTGTTGAAAACTACCCTGGTATAAAATCATTCCTTAAGACACTTATACCATAAAATATGAAAATATATTGTTTTTATGTTAAAAATTTAAAAGAAGCCCGACAATTGACAGCTGATAAAATACAGTATGTTAAGTAAATGGGAGACTTTATACAATTGCTTGGATATACTTTTTGATATTATTTGATCTTTTACTTGCGATGTTCAAGTTGTAACTAATCTAAATAGGTTTCTAAATTTTAGGAGGATTCAATTATGTCAACCGAAACTACTATCAATCCCCAATCCAACGGGGAAGTTTTCCATCCTTTACCTGATCTAGTGGCAAAGGCGAATGTTCCGGCATGGGAGACAAAAGCCACCCAGGCTGAACAGGATTTTTTGGGTTTCTGGGCCGAACGTGCTCAGGAACTTGAATGGTATCAACCCTGGAATACTGTGCTCGATGAGAGCAACAAACCTTTTTATAAGTGGTTTGTCGACGGAAAGGTCAACATTGTCCACAACTGTCTGGATCGCTATGTCAAATCCTGGCGCAGAAATAAACTGGCGCTGATATGGGAAGGTGAACCAGGGGACCAACGTACCTTTTCCTATCATGCCCTCAATCGCGAAGTGTGCAAATTTGCCAGTGTAATTAAGGCCATGGGGATTGCAAAAGGTGACCGCGTGACCATTTACCTGCCACGCATACCGGAGATTGTTATTGCCATGCTGGCCTGTGCCAAAATCGGTGCCATCCATTCGGTTGTTTACGGAGGGTTCTCTGTGGAATCTTTACATGGACGTATTCTTGACTCGCACTCTAAGATTGCGATTACCGCTGATGGCGGATGGATGAACGGCAAGATTGTCAAGCTCAAAGATATGATGGATGAGGCGCTCCAGCGCTCCCCAAGTGTCGAACATGTCATCGTCATAAAGCGTACCGGGCAGGAAGTAACCATGGAGCCGGAGCGGGATTTGTGGTATCATGATCTGATGTCTCTTCCGATTGCCAGTCCCAAATGCGAGACCGAAGTGATGGATGCCGAAGATCCATTGTACATTCTTTACACATCGGGTACTACCGGAAAACCCAAAGCGGTCCTGCACACACATGGTGGTTACATGGTCGGCATTTATGCGACACTTAGGGATGTATTTGACCTGAAGGATGAAGACAGGTGGTGGTGCACCGCTGATCCGGGCTGGGTTACGGGCCATTCTTACCTGGTCTATGGTCCATTGCTGAATGGCGCTACTTCTTACTTTTATGAGGGTGCGCCTTCATTTCCATACCCAAACCGATGGTGGCAGATGATTGAAAAATACGGCATCACTATTCTTTACACTGCACCCACCGCCGTTCGCGGATTAATGCGTTTTGGTGAAGCCTGGCCCAACCGGCATGACCTTTCCTCCCTACGCCTGCTCGGTTCGGTAGGTGAGCCGATCAATCCCGAGGCATGGAAATGGTATCATCGGGTCATCGGCAAAGGAAATTGCCCCATTATGGATACATGGTGGCAGACCGAAACAGGCATGTTTATTATAACGCCTGGACCTGTTGTGTCGCTAAAACCCGGATCGGCTACACGTCCTTATTTTGGCGTAACCGCTGAAATTGTGAATGCAGATGGAAACCCTGTACCCGATGGGGAAGAAGGCTTCCTTGTGCTTCTCAAGCCATGGCCGGCAATGCTACGCACTATTTATGGAGATCCGGATCGCTATGTTAATCAGTACTGGAGTACATATCCTGACAAGTACATGACCGGCGATTCAGCCAGACGCGACAAAGATGGCTATTTCTGGATCATTGGGCGTGTTGATGATGTGATTAAAGTTTCAGGTTACCGTTTAGGTTCAGCCGAGATCGAATCTGCGTTGGTCAGCCACCCGGCAGTTGCAGAGGCGGCGGCTATTGGCCTGCCACATGAAGTGAAAGGCAATTCTATCCACACCTATGTAATCTTACGCACTGGCTATGATCCTTCAGATTCGTTAAAGGATGAAATTCGCAACCACATCGGTCATGAAATTGGACCTATTGCCAAACCAGAGTCAATTACATTTGTGGACAAACTGCCCAAGACCAGGTCGGGAAAAATTATGCGACGGCTTCTAAAGGCACGTGCGCTAGGATTGCCCGATGGGGATATTACCACTTTGGAAGATTAACAGAGTAAAATATTCACCTTAAGAGAGAAATTACTTTAAGTTAAGGTAACAGGGAAAAGCAAAAAAATGATAATTTTCTTCCCCGGAAGCATTTATTTTCTTGTCCATGTAAAAAGATGTAGAGCATCCTCAGCAACTCCCTCCCTTGTAACCAGCACCGGCTTTGGCAAGGAGGGATCGAGGTTGAGATACTCCTCTTTCACTTTGAAAGGTGTTTCCAGAACATAGGGTTTGCAGGAAGATATTGCAGCTACAGCCCGTTTGGCTCCTTCATAGAGTGCTTTACGGGTCTCTTCGAAAGGATAGAGTACTGCTGATTCTCTTGCTACTCCACGCTTCACGGCTACTGTTACAATATTATTACCAAAGAATTTCTTTGCCTCGCGACATGTAGCTTCATCACCTGTTACCATTATCGGAGGAACTCCATAGTATCCGGCAATAGCAGCATTCTGAGCCAGCTCACCGGATTCCACGCCGTTGTACCAATACCGGTTTTCGGATTTAGAAGATTGAGTATGGTTAAGCACGCCATCGGGAGTACCCATCATTGCGTGAAAACCAAGCATAACCATCCCGGCAAATGAACTGTCGAGGTCTGTAAGATTACCTGCACCCGGCCTTGGACGTCCTGTTAAATACTTAGCGCCTGGCACCATAAGATGTGGAATCACAGCCTGTGAACCGTGGCCGTCAAGGATTATAACTTCAGTTGCCCCTCCATCGCGCAGACCTCGTACCACGGCAGCAACATCACCCATAAAGTATTCACAGGCCTGAATATTCAATGGAGTATCTTTCTGATAGGTCTGATCGAACTTGAATACTCCGCTGATACCCTCAAGATCTGTATTGACATAGATTTTCAGCTGGGCAGATAACGGATTTACACAGGTACAAAATGCCAACAAAATCATCACGGATATCCGTAATCCTGATTTGACTGTTTTGGTTATTCTGATCATTGGTTTAATTTTTTATCTGCGACACTTTTCCAATCGCCTGTTGTCATTGATCTTAATAGTGTTTCAGATGTTGTCATAAATATTATTATTTTCCTCATTAAACTATCCTCTAATGTAAGATTATTATACGTTAAGACAGCAACCCCAACACCTATCATACTGCCATCAGATATAGTTCTATTAGCCTCAGGTACCTGGGATAAGTATCTCCGGCGGTAAATGGACCATACAAGATATAAATAATCATCTTATTAAAAAAGAGAGGGATTTAGGTTTTTAGAAAACAAAACTATAAATTAGGTGTACCAAACACCAGTATCAAAAAGCAGAAAAATATGAACCCAAATGCACAAACAGTGATTTCTCCTTTTGCAGGCAGGGTGACATCAGTAGATTTCTTTCGCGGATTTACCATGTTTCTGTTAGCAGGTGAAGCTACTATGCTTTATGAACATTTCTTTGAATTTGATAGTAGTATTATGCAATTTCTAGGGACTCAGTTCAGCCACCATGAATGGCATGGATTACATTTCTGGGATTTGATTCAACCTTTTTTTATGTTTATTGTAGGGGTTGCTATTCCTTTTGCCGTAGCCAACAGGATAAAAAAGGGGGACACCTTTAAGACAATTACACTTCATGCACTTAAGCGTTCATTCTTATTGTTGTTTTTCGGATGGGCTTTATATTTTGCCGAAGCAGGAAAATTGGTTTTCCGGTTTCAAAATGTCCTTGCGCAACTATCCGTTACCTATCTGGTAGCATTTCTTATCATGAATAAAAGCATCAGATTTCAATTGATTTTCACTCTGGTGATTCTCCTGCTGATAGATCTTGCATACCGTTTTTTCCCAGTGGAGGGTTTTAATCATCCCTGGGTAAATTACGAAAATCTTGGAGCATGGGTTAATAATAAGATAGAAGGCGTAGATAAAGCAAGTACATGGGCAACATTAAATTGTGTTTCGACTACAGCTCATACGGTTTGGGGGGTTCTCTGTGGAAAGCTTCTGATGAGTGAAAAATCAGCGACAAAGAAAATTCAAATATTACTTATTGCGGGAGTATCAGCCTTGATTATAGGATACTCTCTTGATTTATTAAATATGACTCCCATTATTAAAAAGATCGCTACGTCCTCATTTGTTTTTGCAAGCGGAGGATGGACCATTCTGGCTCTTTGCTTCAGTTACTGGCTGATAGATGTAAAAAAATTATTCACTAAAGGATCCAAAATGTTCATAATAGTAGGAATGAACAGCATTTTTATTTATCTGTTTTTTTCAATCGGTGGTGCCGATCTTATAAGCAAAATTATCGCTCCGTTCAGCAGATTATTGTTTTCGTGGGGAGGTGACCTGACAGTGGGAATAATCACCAGTCTGGCTGTATGGGCAGCCCTATGGTATCTTTGTTATTGGCTCTATAAAAACAAATTATTCATAAAAATTTAAACACCCTGATTTCAATTATTAAGTGTAAAAAAGTATAGAATAAGGTTGAAAAATGGCCAAGTATTTTGTACATTTTTAATACAGAGACATCATTTACAGGATGGATGATAGTAAAGATATGTGTTCCACACTAAGTTACTCATGAATACAATAATAATTGAAAGAACTGTTTTTTTTTCATATTGAAGAATTTAATTTAAGTTCTTTTACCCTGGGAATCATTTTGACTGACATATTTGGAAATTATGTCATAGTATATTGATATCCATGATTTTAATCAATTATTTAATACGTTATTTGCTGACAATCTGCATGGTATATATTGATGACTTAATCAATTTCAACTCTTAATCCCAAAATCAAATGAACCGGATATGAAGAAACTGATCATTTTTATTATTGCACTTGTGAAGTTCTTTACCTTGCAAACCGAAGCGCAGAATTATGAAATCATTTCTCCCGACCGGAATATTACGGTTTTGGTTGAGGTGGGTAAGTCCCTTTCATACTCTGTAAAATATAAAGGCAAATTCCTTATCCGGCCTTCCGGAATTTCCTTGTCCCTTCAGCCTGATCTTATTGTCGGTAAAGAACCAGTTGTTTCCGATACCTTAACACGGTTTGTAAATAATAAAATCATTCCGGTAGTTAAAGAAAAACGGGCGGTAATTCCGGATGTCTATAACGAGTTGATCCTCCGGTTCGTTAATCATTTTGAATTGCATTTCCGCGTTTACAACGATGGGGTTGCTTACCGCTTTGCCTCCAACCTGCCTGGTGAAATAACGGTGGTCGATGAGAAAGCCAGCTTTAATTTCCAGCCCGGAACACTCTTTTTTTATCCTCAGGTAAGCAAACGTCCCGATGCTGATATTTTCCACACCTCGTTTGAAGAAACGTATAGTAAAGTTAACATGGATTCACTTCCTGAAGATATGCTTGCTTTTTCACCGGTTTTACTCCAACCGGAAGGGCTTCCGAAAATTCTAATTACAGAATCGGATATTGAAGATTATCCCGGAATGTTTCTGGCAAAAGGAAACGGTTCTGGTTTAAAAGGTAAATATGCACCTTTTCCATTGAAGGAAGTCGTTTCGGGAGGAGGATTCAAACAAAAACAGGTGATAGAACGGGCGCTGTATATTGCCAAAACAAAGGGTACACGGACTTACCCCTGGCGGGTAATTGCCATTGCCCCAACTGATGCTGATTTACTGGTAAACGACCTGGTTTACCGGCTGGCACCTGAACCTGAATTTTCTGATTTCAACTGGATAAAACCGGGTAAAAGTACCGAAGAATGGATAACCGGACTTAATCTGTATGGTGTTGATTTTGAAGCCGGCTTAAACACTGAAACTTATAAATATTACATTGATTTTGCTGCTCGTTTTGGTTTTGAATATGTTATGCTGGATGCCGGCTGGTCGGATGTAAACGATTTATTCAGGATTACTCCGGGAATGGATATGGAGGAAATCACAGGCTATGCAAAGCAAAAGGGAATCGGATTGATTTTGTGGACACAGGCACTTACGGTTGAAAAACAGATGGAACAAGCATTTCAACAATTTAAAAAATGGGACATTAAAATTGTTATGACCGATTTTATCGACCGTGACGACCAGCGGGCGATAAATTTTATGCACCGGTTTGCTGCTGAATGTGCCAGATACAAGTTCATGTGTATGATTCACGGGGCGCCTAAACCTGCTGGTTTTTCGAGGACATATCCTAATATGTTAACACGGGAAGGTGTTTTGGGTTCGGAATATAATATCTGGTCATCAAAAGCCAATCCGGAACACGACCTGATGTTACCCTTTATCCGGATGGTTTCCGGGCCAATGGATTATGAACCGGGGATTTTGCAGAATGCTACCCGGAAGCAACCCGTAAAAATGGGTTTTGAAAAGGTTATAGCCCAGGGAACAACGATGCACCAGATTGCTATGTTTGTAGTATATGACAGCCCGCTACAGCTTTTCTCAGGCAACCTGTCTGATGCGATCCGTGAGCCGGAATTAATGAAATTCCTGGGGAAAATTCCAACCGTGTGGGATGAAACGATAATTCTGGATGCCCACCTTGGCAAGTACATTCTGGAGATACGTCGTAACGGAGATAACTGGTATCTGGCAGCAATGAACGATTGGACTCCTCAGCAATTTTCAATTCCACTTGATTTTTTAAAAGATGGGGGTTATAGTATTGAAACAGCTTCCGATGGAATAAACGCATTCAGAAATCCACAGGATTACGAACTAAAAAAATCAGAAATTACGGATCACGATACTTTATCCGTGAAACTGGCTCCGGGTGGAGGTTTTGTAGCCCGTATTTTTAAAAATTGATATTAAATACATTTAAAGAAACCACAGTAGTCAAACCAAAAATTAAATGACATGAAAAATCTGATGAACAAACTTCTGTTTTTGCTGCCCGCAGTAATTATTTTTTCATCCGGTACAGTACAAGACAAAAATCCCCTTTCGCTCTATTCCGAACTGGATAAGAACGCTCCGGTCAACACTTTGACCTTAAATGAAAAGATAAATGGCTGGCAATTGTTGTTTGATGGCCAACACACTACTGGCTGGCATGGTTATAACATGACCGTATTCCCGGATTGCTGGACCATTGAGGATGGCGCATTTACCATGACAACTAAAGGAGGGGGAGAAAGTCAGGATATCATAACCGACAAAGTGTATAAAAGTTTTGCGTTCAGTGTTGAATTCAAACTGACAAAGGGCGCTAACAGCGGGATTATTTTTCAGGTTGCGGAGGATCCGAAATATAAATTCCCTTATGAAACAGGTCCTGAATTCCAGATCATTGATCATGAAAACTGGCCTGAGCACCTGGAAGACTGGCAAATTTGCGGTGCTAATTATGCCATGTATCCGCCTAAAACCAAACATTTCAAACCGGTTGGTGAATGGAACCGCCTCTTGCTTGTAGTTAACGGAAACAATGTGACACAGATACTGAACGGCGAAGTAGTGGTAGAATATGAAAAATATTCAGATGAGTGGAAAAAGCTGCGCGCTAGTGGTAAATGGGCAAATTATCCCGATTACGGGAAATACGATGATGGGCACATTTCGTTGCAAAATCATGGTACAAAATTGTGGTACAGGAATATCAAAATCAAAGAAATTTAACCATTTATTGATTTAATTTTTCAGTCCACTTTCAATGGCGGTCCGACAACTTTCATATCATGGTCTTCAAATGCTTTTGCAATTTCTTCAACCGTTGGAGGAGAGGTCCATAAATCTGTAGTTTTAAAAAAGTCTTCCATCTTTCCTGCCGGCATATATGAAACTAACACCTTTGCTTTTTCTGTTAGCTGAACAAACGCATGCTGAACGTTTCTTGGCAGAAAAATAGTATCCCCTGATTTCATAGGATATTTCACATCGCCAACCTGAAAAAGATATTCTCCTTCAATTATATAAAAAAATTCATCCTGATAGGGATGGATATGTAATGGAGGTCCTCCTTTTGGAGTAAATCCTTTTTGTTCAAATACTGCTAAATCTCCATCTGTGTCTTTTGAAGATATTTTTAAGTCTAAAACATTTAAAGTAACACCCTTCATTTTAAAGTGTTCACCAAATCTTGCTTCATCTGAGTTAACTTTAAACCCTTTATTTGTTCTTGTCATACTTGTGGTTATTATCTTTGGAAAGGTAGCCAAAGGATACATTGAAATAGCTGACAAAATAAATTTTCCCCGTTTCATAATTTCCCGGTTTTATAATAATCTTATTATAACAAATATCCTTTATATAAGTTTAGTTTGAGTTTCACACTTCAGCAGAAGCATAACCCATAATTGCGCCGATTTGTACAGTTTGTGTCAGCGTGCAGGGGTTTTGTGAGGTCTTTTTGAATGTGAACAGGGATTCCTGAAAGACATGGAGTAATACTCAGGGTAAAAAATCCAGCCGTGAAAACGATGGTCAGAGCAATGACCTATCCTGTCAGAATTGAAAAACTGACTATCCACCTATAGGATCATTTATAATACCGATTTCTTTAAGTATTTTCTGAACCTCAGGTTCATTAATGATCAGTTTAAGATCGGTTTTAAACAGAGTGCTTGTAATCCCTAAATCATGTTTCAGATAGGCGCTTTTATACCACTTTTAAGGCTTTTTCTTTGTCTCCCCGGACGGCAAAGGTGATTGCCAGACCAATCCATTTTCAAGAAATGCTTTGTCTTCTGCATCGAGATCATGGATCTTTATCGGGAGAATTCTGCTGGCTACATTTCCATTATTCAATTTTATATCTCTTCCAATCGAATCCTCCTGAGCCATTTTATTAAAGGCAATAAACTCATGCTGCCAGGCAAAGCTTTTTGAGTCACAATAGGTCTGAGAGATGATAGGAATGAAAATAAGACACTTTAGTTTCTCTTTAAGGGAGGCATTAACATCATGTGTCTCAAGAAGGCCATCATGCGGATTAATGTCAAAATAAACACTTATCTCTTCTTTGAATGTCGATTCGAGTTCAGTCTTCAGAGCATCAACAAACTCACTCACCCACCTGTCGCCTTTATTGTCTTTCTGGCGGTAGCTGATGAAGATGTCATATTCGTAGCCTGGGACTATGCTTGCCATAGTGTAAATATGATATTAGAGATCATAAATGATTGAGTTTATTAGATTTTGGCGTCATCAGGTGAAGTTGTGCTTGTTATTTTCTTAAATTCAGGCAGATTCCATAATGGTTTCCAGTCTGGATCTAGAAGGAGCAATTTAACAGATAATCTTGATGGAATTTTTAATAATGATTTAATTTGTTCCAAAGCTGCAGCATATTCGCCAACCATTACATAGATCCTGGCTAAGTCCTCAGCTCTGCAAGCACCTCTAAAAGCATCTTTACTAACCGGCATTAACTGAACAGCTTTCTTCCCTGCTTTAATAGCTTTTTCTTTTTGTCCCAGACCGGCATATGAAATACCTATTGCGCTGAATAACCGTGGATCGTCAGGATTTTTAAGAATTCTTGATTCAAGTGTAACGCGGGCTGAATCGAAATATTCATTTGCTTTTTCGGGCATGTTCATCAGATTATATACTCTTGCATAAAGCAAGGATTTGAGATTAAAAAAGATATGGATATCAATGATATCAATATCTTTTGATGAGAGATAAGATAAGGCTTTCTGATAATTACCATCATAAATATCCATAAGAGTATTTAATTCAAATATTATAGGATTAGTACTGGATTCGTTGAACTGAAAAGCTTCTGCGATTGTTTCCCTGGCCTTAATGGTATTTCCTTTCCATTTCAAGTACATTAAGCCCTTTTGAAAATATGCTTCATTAAGCATAGGATTAATCAAAATATCTTTATTGAAATATTTTTCAGCCTCCTGATATTCACCTAATAAAGAACATGTCAGAGCTAAATCAAATGCTGTTTTTGATGAACCCGGATCAAGTTCAAATGCCTTCAAATAATTTTCCTTAGCCAATGACCATTCCCCGGCTCGCCGATAAATACTTGCTTTAGTATAAATACACTCAGAATTATTCTTCAATATGTTTTCTGCGGTCTTAATTTCCTCCAAAGCTTTCGAATAATTCAGTAGGCCCCAATAATAATATGTTCCCAGGGCCAGATGAGCTTCTGGCATATTTGGATCAATCTTAAAAGCCGCATCAATTGCCTCTTTGCTTTTTGTTACCTGATCTATGCTATGGTCATAATAAAACCAATGCAATGATAGGTAGCAAAGGGATAGTCTCACATAAGCCATTGCGAAATTAGGATCTGATTCAATTGCTTTTCCATACATTTTAGCTGCAATCTCAAAATTCTTTTTATCAAAACTGCGCCAATAATAATCGTTACCACGCAGGTAATAATTATATGCTTCAGGGTTTTCAGTAGGCTTTTTATCAATTTGTATTATTTCTTCAGTTGATAAAACTGTCTTTAATTTATCGGCAATTTGTTTGGCAATATCACTTTGTATAGATAAAATATCTTTCCAATTACCTTCAAAAGTCTCAACCCACATGGGAGTATCTGTAACTGCGTTTATCAGCTGAACCCTTATTTTGACCTGATCCCCGGATCTTTGTGCACTACCTCCAATCAGATAATTTACATTAAGCTCCTTACCAATTACAGGGCTTGTTTTTGACGTTCCCTTATACTGCATAACAGAAGGCCTGGATCGTATGATAAATTCTTTTATTTTATATAGCTGCATAATGATCTCATCTGTCATTGCATCGCCGAACCAGGAATGTTCTTCACTGTCACTCATGTTCTCAAATGGTAATACTGCAATAGATTTTTCAACTGGCTCAGATGACTCAGATTGTTTTGAAATAAAGAAATACCCCAGTGCTAACAGAGCCAGAATAGTAAATGAAGCTATGATAATTTTTGTTTTTCGATTTTTTGATTTTTCAGGTTTTGGATTAATGATTTCCACGGGATTTTGCCCATCTTTCTGATTATGTTTTTTTAATGCAGTAATGACCTCTTTGACAGCGTTTGCTACCTTGTTGATCTGATCGCGATAATAAGTTTTATTAAGGTTTTTATCAGGGCTATCTGATGGTTTCAACGGTCTGTTTACTCCGGATGAATTGTAAATGAACTCAATACCCCGGAGTACTCCTCCCAACTCATTCTCAAGAAGCAACTTATCTTCCGGATCAAGGTCATGAATCTTCACTGGTAATATTCTGCTTGCTACATTTCCTCCTGCAAGCCTTATATCTCTTCCGAATTGATCTTCCTTTGCCAGTTTATTAAAGGCAACAAACTCATGCTGCCAGGCAAAGCTTTTTGAGTCACAATAGGTTTGAGAAATAATTGGGATAAAAACCAGAGACTTAAGTTTCTCTTTCAGGGAAGCTCCCACATCGTGTGTTTCTAATAGTCCGTCGTGAGGATTGATATCAAAATAAACACTTATCTCTTCCTTAAATGTTGCTTCCAGTTCCCGCTTAAGATTATCGACAAACTCAGTCACCCAGCCGTCATATTTATTGTCTTTCTGCCGGTAGCTGATGAAGATGTCGTATTCGTAGCCTTGTATTATGCTTGACATCGATTGGAGATTTATTCAAACGATTTTCAAATGTCAGTTGCTGGTATTTTATTCCCGGGTCAAAGATTCAATTTTCTTTAGAAATCCTTCAACTTTTGGAATCAATGAAGTAACATGTTGTTCTTCAAAGTCGAAGAAATCTCCATAATCGCCCTTGAGTCTGAGATCAAATAAGTCCCCATACAGCATTCCGGAATCAATATCCAGTTTTCCTGTTTTAACAAAATGAAGAGATAACTGTGTTTTAGCTCCGGAATGAGTGTGACTATCTATTTTATTCTTTGTAAATAACGCAAGAACAGCATAAAAGCAGGCATAATACAATCGATTCATTGATGAGTTCCAGCTTTTGAGATTTGCCAGTGATTTTGCATCTTCAAATGTTTTCCAGGCTCTATCCAATCTGTACTTTATATAATCATCCTTAGATTTCTTCATTGTCAGATTCTTAAGCCTTCCTTATTTATATTTTGATACAATGGAGTCATCCAGTGGTTTAACCGCCATTCATTTTTATTATATACTGAAACAGAAAAAGCCTCACCTAAATCAAGTTCAATTTCATAAAGTCTATGCCTGAAGACCCTTTCATAATCTAAATCTGTTTTCGAGTCAACAAGAATCAGAAGATCCCAATCAGATTCCTGATGTTCATCACCTCTTGCTCTGGAGCCATAAAGGATGACATCAGCAGTCGGATCAACTTCTCTGACAAGATTCTTAATTCTTGATAGTACGACTGGCTTATCGGTTTTCATAAAACAAAGATATTAAAACTTAAATCAAATATCCAGGAACACCATAGTCAAGCCGTGGCGTATGATATTACTTCAACGTCCCCGTCCCCTGCTCTTCCAGCCATTTTCTTACTCTCTCATGCTCTGCCTGGTATTTTGCTTCCACATCCCTGACATATTGCTGAAATACAGGATCATTCCTGTAACTCTCAAAAGTGGCGTCATTTTTCACATAGGTGGAAAAATATAGATTTTCAATTTGACTTCTACTTGCGAACCTGAGCTTCTCATAAGCTTTTTCCTTTTCTCCAAGAAAGGCATATACACCTGCTATGTCATAAGCATTTTCAAAAGAACCCTGCGAAGTTCGTCCTAATTCATCGGCTCTTGTGAGGTAGTTGACATGCTTTTCAAAATATAACCTCGCTTCATCTTTAAACCCGTTTTTCCAAAAGGCTAATCCTATCCGGTTATGACCTACAATCGAGACATATCCAAAATAGTCCGGATGTTTCAGGAATCTTTTAAACCATTTCAATGCTTCATTATACTTTTCAAGAAACACATAAGTGTTACCTATCCTCCACAAAACATCAATATTGGTGGTATCCAATGCGTATGATCTTTTATATAGTGAAAGTGCATTTGAATAATTACCGTTTGTTTCTTCAGCAAAGCCTAAGTTATTGTAATAAGCCAATGAATCATTGTCTAATTTTATTTTTTCTTTAATATAGTAGATAGCTTTGTCCTTGAATCCTGCAAAACTATAAACAACGCTGATGCCTCTAAACAAACCAGGTAACTTTGAATCGCGGGTCAGGGATATTGCTTTGAGATAATTTTCAAGGGATTTAACAAAGTCGCTTTTAATATACAACTCACCTCTGCTCATATATGCCATCCAGTCATTTGGGTTTAATTGCACGGCTTCATCAAATTCTTTAAGTGATTCGTCAGATTTGCCGATTTCACTATAATATTGCCCCCTGACAACATATGCTTCTGATAATCGATTATCATAGGTAAGAGCAATATTCGATAGAATCAGAACAGAATCCAGAAAGTTTTTTGAAAAATATTCCTTAAAAAAATGTTTACTCCAGTATATAATTGCCATACCTGTATAAGCCTTGGCGAATGTTGAATCATATTCCAGTGCTTTGCGATAGAAATTTTCTGCTTGTTCAAGCGCTGCCATATTATTCCTATCTACCTGATATTTTACCAGCTCCTCAGTTCCCCTCTGGTAAAAATCATATGCCGTAAGGTTTTTTGTAGGTATTTTTTCAATGAGTTGTTTGACCTCCGGTGTAATTGTAATGTGTAATTCTTTTGCAATAGTTTGAGCTACTTCGCTCTGGACGGCAAAATTATCTTTCCAGTTTCTGTCATATTCATTTGCCCATTTGTTACTTTGCTTTCTGGCATAAATTAACCGAACATCTAACCTTACATTATCTCCTGCCTTCTGAAAACTACCCTCGAGTAGATACTCTACACCAAGTTCCTGACCAATGATGTGGGTGGTTTTTTGGGTTTGGCGGTATTGTTCCACTGATGTCCTGTCCAGTACCCGTAAATCCTTAAACTTTTGCAGATGAAGAAGTATAGCTTCCATCATACCATCCGCAAGATATTGTTTATCTGGTTCATCACTAAGCAGTTTAAACGGAAGTACGGCAATGGATTTTTCAACCGTTTTGGAGGATTTAAAGAGTTTAGGGATAAAGAAATATCCCAACACGATAAGTACCAGAACTAATAAAGATCCTGTAACGATTTTTACTTTAAGGTTTTTGGGAGGATCGGGTTTTACTTTAATAACTTCTTTTAGAACTTCTCCATCCTGCTGATTATGTTTCTTTATTGCGGTAATAATCTCTTTGACAGCATTAGCTACCTTATTAACCTGATTTCTGTATTGTGTCCTATTCAGGTTTTCTTTTGCATCATCATTAGGACTTAAAGGGCGGTTAACTCCTGATGCCTTATAAATAAACTCAATCGATCGTAAAACTCCTCCTAATTCATTTTCGAGAAGTGTTTTATCTTCCGGATCGAGGTCATGAATCTTTACAGGTAATATTCTGCTGGCTACATTTCCGCTTGTAAGTCTGATATCTCTTCCGAACGGATCTTCTTTTGAGAGTTTATTAAAGGCAACAAACTCATTTTGCCAAGCAAAACTTTTTGAGTCACAATAGGTTTGTGATATGATTGGAATAAAAACAAGGCAATTCAGTTTCTCTTTCAGGGAAGCGTTCACATTATGTGTCTCTAATAGTCCATCATGAGGATTAATATCAAAATAAACACTGATCTCCTCTTTGAATGTAGATTCTAGTTCAGTCTTCAGAGCATCAACAAACTCACTCACCCACCTTTCGCCTTTGTTGTCTTTCTGGCGGTAGCTGATGAAGATGTCGTATTCGTAGCCTGGGATTAAAGAAGCCATAAATCAGTTTTAAGCATTTTTTTATCAAATCCTTATGGATAAGGCAATCCTATTTTTTCTAATAATTGCTTTGTTCGTGGGTCTTGTTCAAATGCCGGAAAAAACCTGAAATTATATTTTGAAAAAAACATGCGTCCCTCATGAATTTCTATTGACTTTTCAAAATATTTAAATGCCTCCTCAAATTCTCCAAGTGCCATATAAACATCACCAAAATCACAATTACTTACCCATTTGGTGCTTGCCAGGTTTCTCATTTTTTCAAGCACTTTCCGTGCTTTTACTTTTTCTTCCATAACTCCATATAAAATGCCCAGATAATGTAATGTAAAGGAGCCATAATTTTGATGAACCGCTATTTCAAGTTCAGTAACAGCTTCTTCATATCTCTTCAAATTCATCAAACCAATTCCGACATGATAATGACCGCCAAAGTAATTTGGTTCCAATTCAATTAACTTCCTTCCATATTCAAGTTCTTTTTCATAATCTCCCGCCATCATATATACAACTGCTACATTTAAATTATTATATAAAGAAAAAGGATCCAGGCTATATACGATTGATGCATGTTTTATCGCTTCTGTATAATTGCCAAGAAATCCCAGGCATATGGCATAAAATACATGTGCATCAACGATGTTGGGGTTCAGTTCGATAGCTTTTTTGAATTCAATAACTGACGCTGCGAAATCCCATTCATAGTAAAATTTCATCCGGGCCATCACTATATGGCTTTCAGCAATTTCGTTGTCTAAATGAAGGGATTGCTTAATTGCCTGATTCATTTGTGGCAGGCAACTATCTGGCGGAAGATAATTAAAAAACCATAAAGAAAAATAGCTGTACGCCATACCAGCATATGCTAATGCATACCTGGGTTCTATTTTTATTGCGTCCTCAAAATGTTCAATTGCTTTTTCGAATCCATAATTATCATACCTATTGTAATAAAAACGCCCCTGAAGATATAGTTGATACGCTTCGGGGTTATCGGTATACTTTTTAAGTACCGCTTCCTTAGTTGCTCCAAATAATTTTATTTTAATTGCATTCAGGATGGCTAAGGATATCTCATCCTGTATATCAAAGATGTCTTCCAATTGCCGGTCATATTTCTCGGACCATAAATGATAACCATCGGCAACTTTAATAAGCTGTGCTGTGATGCGTATTTTATTACCTGATTTCCTTACACTGCCTTCAAGGATATGATTCACATTGAGTAGTTCGCCTATGAGTCTCAGGTCTTGATTCTTCCCTTTGAAACTAAATGCAGAAGTACGTCCGGCAACTTTCAATCCTGGTACCTGGGCTAGCATGTTAATGATTTCCTCGCTGATACCGTCGCTGAAAAACTCCTGTTCGGGGTCGCTGCTCATATTGGCAAAAGGCAGAACTGCTATGGATTCAAATGCTTCAGGGTTGCTTTTAAAAATATTGGAGGAATCTTTTCTGACCGGTATGACAATTGACAATGAAGGGTTCTTCAAACCGCCTATAATGTCTTTTATGGCATTTGCAATTTTATTAACCTGATTTCTATAATCAGTTTTATTCTGATTGTCGTTTTTATTGTCTGACGGTTTTAGGGATCTGTTAACGCCTGGCTCTTTATAAATAAACTCAATACATCGAAGGACTCCTCCTAATTCATTTTCAAGAAGAGCTTTATCTTCAATGTCGAGGTCATGTATCTTAACCGGTAATATTCTGCTCGCAACATTTCCACTGGAAAGTTTTATATCTCTTCCGAACTGATCTTCCTTTACTAATTTGTTAAATGCACAAAACTCATGCTGCCAGGCAAAACTTCTTGGATCGCAATAGGTTTGTGAGATGATTGGAATAAAGACCAGACACTTCAATTTCTCCTTCAGTGAGGCATTCACATCATGTGTTTCTAATAGCCCATCACGAGGATTTATGTCAAAATAGACACTTATCTCTTCTTTGAATGTAGATTCAAGTTCAGTCTTCAAAGCCTCCACAAACTCACTCACCCATCCTGCTTCGCGGAACTGCGTCGCCCCGAAGAGAGGGGCTCCTTGCCTCCCACCTTTGTTATCTTTCTGGCGGTAGCTGATGAAGATGTCGTATTCGTAGCCCTGTATTACGCTTGCCATCGGGTAAAATATTTGGAAACCGATAAGAAAGATTGCTTTTTCTAAACTTTTACTGTTATTTTATTAACAGCATCATTTTCAGAATTTTATAATGAACAAATATACTAATATATGAGATATAGGACTTTATATTTTATAGTAATAGATACTATCGGTCCAAAACCCGGATTTATTGACTATAATTGGTTTAGAATTTACACTGACACAAAATACCTAATCAACATGCACTTAACATGGGCCATGAATGATCAATATATTCATGTCAGCTATAAATATGGCGCTGGCTTTTAAAATTATCATCTATGTACTTGATTTTTAGGATTGTGAATATTGAATTCTCAATTGTTTAAATATCAACTGGTCTTTCAACTGGTTGCAACTTTCAACGGTCATTGGTACCAAACGAGACAAAAGGTCATTTTCTACCTCTTTCTTAATTTTCAGTTTGCCATAACTTCCTCCACATGAAAAGAAGTTGTAATTACAAACTAAATTTCTGAATACCGCATCATTTCTACCCATCAGAATAAAAAATGTTTACTCTTGGGCCTATTTTTTTGATTTCAGATTTTGTTTTACAGATTTCTATCCTTATAATTTAATTACCCCTCAGATGGGTATAAAAGAATAATAAGTAATAATCATGAAAGAAAACAAATTTTTAGATGAAGATTGTACTCCCTTTTTTAGAACCTCTAAACCTCTTCTTTTTGAAGAAAAAGAACAACTTGGGACGAAGGGATCAAGGTCTGGAGGAGTTTCGCCCGGGGGAAATCAATTCAATCCTTAGTGCACTACTTTCTCGATGGTAATCACCACCGTTGAGGATCACATAGTTATCCTCTTTTGTCTATTCGTTAATCGCATATTTCATCATCAGCTTATTATATCCGGGATGCGTTTTAAGGGGTGCAAGACGGATATCCCATCCGATCCATACCGGAGTGAGCCAGAAAGGTACTGAAAGCACGTGATCCAATTGGTTTAGAGCCAGATCAAATTCACCGAGCATGGTATAAATAATGGCAAGATCAAATTCAAATGTTGTTCCATAAACAGCATCTTTTGAAACGGGCAAAAGTGCGACAGCCTTAAGCCCCTCATTTATGGCTTCTTCTCTTTTACCCAAGCCCGCATAAGCAATACCCAGTGCACTGTGATACCTGGGATCATCAGGGATTTCAGCAACTTTCTTTTCCAGAATTTCCATGGATGTTTTATAACCATTACGGGCAAGCTCAGGTTCATTCAGATAATTATATATAAATGCCTTAAACATGGTTTGTGGGATGGTCCACATTTTGTTATTTGTTCCCCAGACTCTTGTTGTGTCAGACATCAGCTGCAGTGCTGTCTGAAAATTTCCTTCACCAACTTCCTGCCAGTACCATGAAAAAAGATACCATTCATGTTCGTTACCAACAAATTTTAAAACATCACGCGACTCCTTACAGGGACCTTTCCAACCCCAGTACCCAAATGTTTTATAAAGATACGGCCAGGTCGGGTTTGGAGTGAGTGCAATAGCCTTATTGCAGGCATCAAGATTATCCCTGAAGCGACGCGTATACCAATAGCCAAAAGCCAGGTCAGTAAGGATAGAAGCATCATTCGGGCTCACCTGATGTGCTTTTTCAAGCAGATGAATGTATTCCTCCCACCGTCCCATGGTCACAATAATATCAGCCTTCTCAACCATAATCTCAACATTGTTGGGAAGGTCTTTCTCAGCAATCTCCAAATGCTTAAGAGCTTGCTCAACATCCCTGAATGTATACAGATAATAATACCCGAGTGCAAGATGCACCCTTGGTTGATCAGATCCGAATTTTAATGCCTTCGCAGCAGCCTGATTTGCTTTTTTAAAGCGCGATTCAGAAAGATCCTGCCTCAGATAAATAAGTCTTGCATGGGCACGGGCTAACTCACCATACGCCAGAGCAAATACTGTATCGATATCAACAGCATCCTGAAAATTTCGTAGAGCCAGGTCCCAGATTTGAATTGAAAAGTGAGGTTGCCCGACATAATACCGGCCCCGTAAATAAGCCTGGTAGGCCTCAAGATTCTCCGTTGGCTTTTCATCCATTTTTTCAATTTCCTCCGGAGTTAGCACAATCATTAATTCTGATGCAATTTTTTGTGCCACTTCGCTTTGTAATGAAAAAACATCACTCCATTTACTGTTATATTCATTTGCCCATACAGTACTCTCCTCATTCGCTTTGATCAGCTGAACAATCAGTTTTGCATCATCACCAAACTTCTGAAAACTGCCTTCGAGCAAATACTCCACACCAAGTTCCTGGCCAATAGTAAGGGCTGTTTTGGTGTTGTTGCGGTATTGCTCAACCGATGTTCTGGATATTACCCGTAAATCTTTGATCTTTGAGAGATGAAGCCCAATTGCATCCATCATGCCATCAGCCAGATATTGTTTATCTGGCTCATCACTAAGCAGCTTAAAAGGTAACACTGCAATTGATTTTGCTGCCTGTTTTTCTGACTTGAAAAATTTTGGTATAAATAAAAAACCTAATATTAAAAATGCTAAGACTAAAATTGATACAATAATGTTTTTTGTTCTACTATTTTTTCGATGGACGGAAATTTGCTTACTATTTTCTTCTGATACCATTTCAGGTTTGTGATCATGCTGCCCTATCGCAGTAATAACCTCTTTTATTGCATTTGCTGTTTTATTTATCTGTATCCGGTATTTTGTTTTGTTTAAATTCTTCTTTTCGTCATCATCCGCTGTGAGTGGTTTGTTAACTCCCGGTTCTTTGTAAATAAATTCAACTCCCCGGAGAAAACCTCCAAGCGCCGATTCACATAAATTAATATCAGAAGTGTCCAAATCGTGTATACGAATCGGTAATACCCTGCTTGCCACATTTCCATTCGGTAGCTTAACCTTTAATCCGGACTGATCTTTTGATGCATGTTCAACAAAAGCTTTAAACTCATGCTCCCATGCAAAAGAATTGGGATCACAATAAGTGCGTGATATGATTGGAATAAAGAGCAGACATTTAAGTTTATCTTTTAAAGATTCATCTACATCATGAGTTTCTAATAATCCATCATGTGGATTAATATCAAAATAAACACTGATTTCCTCCTTAAAAGTTGACTCCAGTTCAGTCTTCAATGCCTCAACAAACTCACTCACCCACCTGTCGCCTTTGTTATCTTTCTGGCGGTAGCTGATGAAGATGTCGTATTCGTAGCCTTGGACTATGCTTGCCATCGGATAAAATATTTTGAAAACAATAAGAAAGGTTGTTTTCGATAAGCTTTTACTGTTAATTTATTAACAGTATGACTTTCAGAATTTTATAATGAACAAATGTACTCATTAATGAGAAATAGTATAATACTTTTTAAAATAATTGATCCTGTCGGTTCAAAAACTGTATTTAATGACCATAATTGGCTGTCAAATTAGACTTAGACAAAATCCCTAAACAACATGCACTTAACTCCAGCCATGAATGATCAATATATTCATGCCAGCTTTAAACAGGACACTTACTTTTGCAATTGTACCCGATATATTTCATTAATAGGATTGTGAATACTAAAATCTCAATTCTTTTAACAACAAAAGGACACTCAACTGGCTGTAACTTTCAAGGGCCAAGGATACCAAACGAGACAAGAGGTCATTTTCGACCTCTTTATTAATATTTAGGTTGCCATTACTTCCTCCACATGAATGGAAGTTCAAATTACAAACAAAATTTCTGAATACAGCATCATTCCTGGCCCTCAGAATAAAAAAAAGTTTAATTTTGGGCCCATTTTTTTGATTCCAAATTTTGTTTTAAGGATCCTTTTTCTTATATTTTATATTACCCTCCATATGGGTATAAAAAGATAAAGAATAATATCAATGGAAGAAAAAAGATTTTTAGATGTTCAAGAGCTTACGGATTCCATTCCTATGTCAGAAAGCTATGTTTACAAAATGGTCAGCAAAAATTCAATCCCATATATCAAGTTGAGAACTAGAACCCTTTTCGAAAGAAATCAAATCGACACTTGGGTGATAAACGGAGGTAGATTGGGAGACGAACTTCCATCACTCCCAAAGTTTTAATATTCATTTAAGGTATGGCAAAATTTAATATTGTGTTAGAAAAGAGAACAAAACTCAAAAATGATAAATACAACCTTGCCATTCGTCTGGTCAATTCGAATGATGTAATGTACATCAATGTCTCAAAAATGACGGAGAATCAGTATGATCAGGTATTCATCAAGAAGTCAAAAGACAAAGCTTCTTTGAGATATACAAAGGCGGGTAAAACTCGAATAGCTGCAAATGGTGCAAAAGCTCAATCATTTCTTAAAGGGCATCAGGGCTTAAGTTTTCTTCCCGTTTAACTGAAAAGTGACAGTCTCTTTCATTTTCATATAATGTATAAGATTTTAAATCCTTTTCAATGCTTCGAGCATTCTTGCCCGTGTTATCGGCATATGATAAAGTATAGCTCCGGTTGCATCAAAGACGGCACTTGCAATGACTCCTCCCATACAAATTATTGCGGGTTCACCGCCGCCACCAGGAGGCTGATCCATCCTGTCGAGGATCACTGCATTTATCTCCGGCACCCAGCTGAACCTGGGGATCTCATAAGTATCAAAATTCTGAGTAATCATTTTTGTCCCGTCGAACAGCAGTTCTTCGGTAAGTGCATATCCCATTCCCATTGTGATACAACCCTCTATTTGAAGTAGTGTACCCTGTGGGTTCACACACATTCCCATATCCTGGGCACATGATACTCTTACAACCTGTATATGACCAGTATTCTTATCAACTTTGACCTCAGCCATAAGGGCAACCCATGTATCGACATCTGTACCACATGCAATGCCATATCCCCTGCCGCTTGGTCCTTTACCCGGAGTATAACCAAACTTATCGGCAACAGCTTTCAAAACTGCAATCATTTTTTCATCCTTAAGGTTCCTGATACGGAATTCCAGAGGATCCATTCCTGCCTTTGCTGCCATAACGCATATCTGCATTTCGCGGGCATGAGTATTGTTGCTGTTCCCAGGCGCACGCCATGCCCCTACGGCAAATGGGTGGACCTGGGGATCATTTTCACCCTGGTCAAATACAGTGGTTTTCTGATGAGGAACATCATAGATAGTATCAGATCCCCTGTCACCTGCACAATAGACCCTAAAATCCCAGAAGGTTATCTTCCCGTCTTTATCTATTCCTGACTTTACTCTGTTCAATCCTGCTGGTCTGAGGTAATCATAGAAAAACTCTTCCTCACGGGTATAAGCCAACATCACCGGTTTCCCTGAAAGTTTTGTTATCCTTGCGACTTCCACTGCCTGGGGGTTGTAAATTTTCCCTCCGAATCCGCCGCCCACAAAAGGAATTATCACCCGAACCTTTTCCACCGGCATTTTCAGTTTATCTGCAATTGCATCACGGGTAAGGAAAGGAGTCTGGGCCGATGCCCAGACAGTAATTTTATCACCATCAATCATAGCTGCAGCAGTGTGGGGTTCCATTGGCGCATGAGCTACATAACCATCATAGAATTCAGACTCAATTATTTTGTCTGACAGTTTCCGTCCGGCTGCAATATCTCCCTTACTGTTAATAATATTACCTTTTGTCACCGATTTCAGGTAATGATCAATTACTGTTTTATCAGTTACATTCATTTCAATCTGTGAAAATTCTGCCTTAACTTTTACGATTGCCTCATCTACCTTATCACGGCTTAAATGCAGAAGAGCTACCAGGTCATTATCTCTTACAACCTGTATACCGGGAATTTTTTCAGCTTCAGTTGTATCAGCCGAAATCAGTGTTGCACCATACGAATGTGGTCTGACTATACGGGCAAACATCATTCCGGGGATTTTTATATCTCCTGCATATTTTGCTTCACCGGTTACTTTCAGGGTGGAATCTGTCCGTTTATATGGTTTTCCAATAATCTTAAATTCTGAAGGCGTCTTAACCTTTTGTTTTTCATTGAGATGCTTTTCAATTTTTTTGCCTTTTGCCAGCTGGGCATAACTGATGGTTTTCGAATTATCAAGCTTATCAGTTACGATGCCGTTACTTACCGTAAGCTGGGCTACAGGCACTTTCAACTGTTCTGAAGCCATCTGAATCAATACTGCCCTGGCTTCAGCTGCCGCTTCCCTCATTACAGGTCCAAACTCTCTGACCGATAACGATCCCCAGGTACCATCATCCCACGGGCAGAGAGCCGTATCACCCATTACCATCTTCATATTTTCGATGGCCACATCTAGCTCATCTGCCATCATCTGTGCCAACGCAGTTATGGTTCCCTGCCCCATCTCGATCTTCCCTGTGAAACATGTTACAATACCATCTTCTGAAATATGAAGAAAAGCGTTGAAATCTTTAGACACTGAACGAGCACCCTGTACTGATTCGGCCATGTTTTTGCATGCTTCAAGCGGTGTGAAAATGATCAGTACACCTCCTCCCAGGTATTTTAGAAAATCCCTTCTGGGAATGAGTCCTGGTTTTTTGGGAGAGGAAGGTTCCACTATCCTTGTATTTGATTTTATTTTCATGATCACTTTCCTCCTTTCATTTCTTTTGCAGCTGTATTAACAGCCTCTATAATTCTTACATGTGCTCCGCAACGGCACAGGTTGTCTTCCATACCTTCCTTTATCTGCTCTGTGGTGGGGGAAGGATTCTTCAGTAACAGGCCTGTTGCATTCATTATCATGCCCGGTGTACAATACCCGCATTGCAATGCATCATGCTCAACAAATGCTTTCTGAACCGGATGCAGTTTGCCATCTGCTGCAAGACCCTCAATTGTAACCACTTTTTTGCCGGCAACATCACCCACCGACAATTGACAAGACCTGACCGGTTCATTATCTATCAGAACTGTGCAGGAGCCACAAAAACCCATGCCGCAACCAAATTTTGTTCCGGTCAGCCCAAAATGATTCCGCAACACCCATAAAAGAGTCTGGGTGGGATCAATCAGGGCTACAGTTTTCTTCCCGTTCAACTGAAATTTAATAGTCGCTTCCATAGTTATTGAATTTGATTAAGTTCCTTCATATAATCCTCGTATATATCAAAATCCCTTACATTTTTGACTCTTGAATCTTTAACATTTTCTATAACCTTTTCGATCATAGTCAATCCATCAAAGTCGAGTAACATTTTCGGAGATCCCTTCTTTTCGACTCACCCGCTGCCAATATAATAGCCCATAATCCATCCATAGTGCTACTTACTACTTACTACTACTATTACGAACCAAAACCAGCTGTGCGGCGATGCTCACAGCTATCTCCTCTACACTCTTTGAATTGATATCAATTCATATCGGGGCATGAACAGCCTCCCACTATTTACCTGTTGCCCACCGTTCTTAATAAAATTATTATTCATTGCTTTAATTTTATTATTACTGCCAATCATGCCGGTATATGCTAAATGAGATCCGATACATGGTTTCAGTGCCTCGGCATCATCTTTATGACCACGTGTCACTATAACTACAAAAGTATCACTGCTCTTTTTTAACTCATGCTGCCAGGCAAAGCTTTGAGGGTCGCAATAGGTTTGAGAGATAATCGGGATAAAAACAAGGCATTTCAGTTTCTCTTTCAGTGAGGCATTTACATCATGTGTCTCTAAAAGTCCATCATGAGGATTAATGTCAAAATAAACGCTGATTTCTTCCTTAAAAGTGGATTCAAGTTCAGTCTTTAGAGCTTCGACAAACTCACTCACCCATCTGTCGCCTTTGTTGTCTTTCTGACGGTAGCTGATGAAAATATCATACTCAAAACCAAGGATGAGGCTTGCCATGTTATAAATTCATTGTGATAAAGTTATGAAAGTCTTTATCACGAAGCAAATAAAAAAGCCCCCGGAACTGATCCGAGGGCTGCTTATTTCAAAGAT